>AASF01001757.1 GCA_000168735.1 Candidatus Endoriftia persephone str. Hot96_1+Hot96_2
TCGGTCCCAAGGGTATGGCTGTTCGCCATTTAAAGTGGTACGCGAGCTGGGTTTAGAACGTCGTGAGACAGTTCGGTCCCTATCTGCCGTGGGCGTTCGAGATTTGAGGGAAGCTGCTCCTAGTACGAGAGGACCGGAGTGGACGTATCTCTGGTGTTCCGGTTGTCACGCCAGTGGCATTGCCGGGTAGCTACATACGGACAGGATAACCGCTGAAAGCATCTAAGCGGGAAGCCCCTCCCAAGATTAGATCTCGCTGGACCCTTGAGGTCCCTGAAGGTCCGTTAAAGACTATGACGTTGATAGGCTGGGTGTGGAAGCGCAGTAATGTGTGAAGCTAACCAGTACTAATTGACCGTGAGGCTTGACCATATAACCCCAAACGTTTTGGGATGGTTAAGCGAATGCGACACCCAAGCGATCTAACCGAATGCTGTTCTGCTCCGATAGGAGCAGGACCACTTGTTTGCCTGGCCGGCCATAGCGAGTTGGTACCACCCGATCCCATCCCGAACTCGGAAGTGAAACGACTTAGCGCCGATGATAGTGTGGGGTCTCCCCATGTGAAAGTAGGTCCACTGCNCCAGGCGCTTATTCCAAACCCCGGATCAACTATGGTCCGGGGTTTTTTATTGCGTGTAGAATGACGGCTCTCTCAGTCAAAACTGATCCTAATCCATGATGAGCGTCGAAAGATGGCATCCGGATTGCCCTTGGAGGAGCATGGCATCGCTGATGAGCCTGAAGGCTGGTGTCCAAGCCCGAAAAATTGCTGTGGGCCCCAGCCTTGGCTGGGTAGTGCNAAGGATCCAGCGCTGCTTTGGTAGGGGTCTTTTTTATGCTGCTTGGCCTGAATCTGCATACCTATACAAAACTGACCGCAGAGCGGGTTCTGGCCAAGGTTATTGTGGGCGAGAAATCAGAGCTGGGGCGAGCGTTGATGCTCCGTATCGACGGCAAGCAACCGATTAGGCTGGATATGCCAGGAGAGGAGTGGCAACTTGATGGGCGCTTTTTGAAGTGGAAAGCGTGGGCGGCTCTGCTGGGAAAAACACCAAACGTCCGACTTGAGCGATTTTCCTCTCGTCGGGAGAAGAACGCGCAAGTCGCTTCTGAACCCGTGATCATCGAACTGATTGAGTCGCCTGGCACCTGGATCAGTGCCGCGATGACTATCGCGGAACAACTTGGAATGGTGGACGCCTATTACGGTAGCTCAGTCTATATGCCTCTGGCCGAAGGCGCTGAGTTCATCGTTAGCGCAACCATGTCAGGTCTGATTGCGCGGCCAAGCAATGCCCCGGGCAGAACAAGCAGTGACTGAATGGAGGTACCGATGATTGACTATACAGTCGAACTCCCGTCACCGGAGGCGCATCTCTATCAGGTCAGCATCCATATCCCGGATCCTGAACCGCACGGTGTAACCTTTTCTCTGCCGGCTTGGATCCGTGGCAGCTACATGATCCGGGATTTCTCACGACATATCATTATTATCGACGCTGAGCGACAGCACGGGGTCCGCTTGCGATAAAAAAACTGGACAAGCAGACATGGCGATGCGAGCCGGCCAGTGGCGATCTGACAATCCGTTATCAGGTACTACGCTTGGGATCTGTACAGTGCGAGGGTGCTCACATTGGATACCACGCATGCCTACTTCAATGGTGCTGCCCTGTTCCTGGCTGTGCACGGTAAGCAGCAAGAAGCCACTGACTCTCACCATCAACCGGCCAGCAGGAGAGCGCTATGAATCATGGCGGGTCGCCGCGGCAATGCGATCGCAGGGTGCCGATGAGCAGGGGTTTGGCTGCTATCTATTGCAGAATTACGAAGAGCTGATCGATCAGCCTGTTGAGATCGGTGTGCACGACGCTTTTGATTTTGCAGTGGCCGGCAAGCCGCATCGCTTTGTCGTGGCGGGCAGACACAGGCGCAGACCTGAAACGTCTGAAGAGCGACCTGACCCGAATCTGCAGCCAGCAAGTTGCGTTGTTTGGCGAACTCCCCCTCAACGACTATCTCTTCCTGCTTAGCGTGGTCGGAGAGGGCTATGGCGGGCTTGAGCACCAAAACTCCACTAGCCTGTTGGCCAGCCGCAAGGATCTGCCAGGGCGATACGAAACGGAACCGAGCAAGAACTATCGGCGTTTGCTGGGGCTCTGCAGCCATGAATACTTTCATCTGTGGAATGTTAAACGCA
>AASF01001756.1 GCA_000168735.1 Candidatus Endoriftia persephone str. Hot96_1+Hot96_2
TTCATAAGCAGACCCATCAGGCACGGGCCCCCTGTTTCTCAATCACCTCGGGGTTCAACCTTTTGACCTCGGAGACAGAACGACCGCCATAACTAAAAACATCTTTCGCGCAAATATCGATACAACGTCCACAATTGGTGCAATCGGAAAAGAGGATCACCGGGCTTATGCCCTTGCTTGCCCCTTTCAATGCCGGTTTGATCACCTGCGGTTCGGGGCAGACAACGAAACATTCCATGCAGTCATTGCACTCCGCCCTGTTGCTGGCGTTGACCCGCAACAGGCTTCGCTTTCCAATCAAATTGTAGAAAGCACCGACCGGACAGAGACGCCCACACCACCCTTCCTTGGCCACCAGCAAATCAAAGAGAAAGACCCCCAATATCACCATCCAGGCCGCCCCCATTCCGAAGACGATACCTCGAAACATCATGGAGACCGGGTTGATCAGTTCCCAGACGATGCCCCCGGATACCACCAACGGCAGAATCAGAGTCAAGGCAAGCATCCAGTAACGGGCATTACCGGGAGATCTGAGAGGTCGTCCTGATACCCAGTTTTCGAGCGCAGCCAGCTGAGCCAGATCGGTGATCATATTCACCGGGCAAACCCAGGAACAGTAGACCCGTCCGCCAACTACGAAGTAGAAGAGCAGCACGAGCACCACACCTATGATGGCGGCAGTCTCGGGTACCACACCGGAAAGTACCGCTTGCAGCAGCACATGCGGATCGGTCAGTGGCAATATGTCCAGCGTCAGACTTGAGGCCAGATTACCTTTCACAATCCACACCCCGAAGATGGGGCCGGCGAGGAACAGGGCGAGTATCCCCAGTTGACTCAAACGGCGCAGGATCAGCCATTTATGGGCCTTGATCCAACCCTTGGCCGCAATGGAATCGTCACCTAATGTCGTCAGATCAACCATTACTTGTCATCCATAAAACCGCTATTGAGTGTGTCCAGAGGATTGGAAGAGAACGGCGTCTCCTCCGGTTTCTCTTCGATGATC
>AASF01001755.1 GCA_000168735.1 Candidatus Endoriftia persephone str. Hot96_1+Hot96_2
TTTAGCGGCCGCGAATCTCCTGATCAGCCAGTGCGCTAATAACACCTATATGTGACCATCCACGAGAAGAGCCACCTCCAAGGGCTAAACCAATATTCATTTTGATCTCACTCTATTTGCACTTTTTGTTTTGTAAGGCCCTAACGTTTGGGCTTAGTGGGCGAACAAAAAGTGGAGCGAGGAACGAGCGGAGCTTTTTGACGTCCACTGGAGCCCCATTGTTGGGCATAATTCTGTGCTGGCCTGTGTCCATAACTCAAAATTCTCCACTTCCCTGAGGATTCAACTTTTCTGAGGCGGAAGGCTTGATGCGATTTCCTTTCAGCCTGCACCATGACTTTGCCACCAATTTTCTGAGGCGGAAGGTTTAATTCGCTTTCCTTGCAGCCTGCACCCTTATTCACAACCAAAAGCCTATCATTTCCCGGTAGGCACGTGCAGCCAACTTCTACAATGGCGACGAAGCCGCATCTGGCCTGAGCCTTGCAAGGCGAGATGATCTTTCGACAGGGACAGCCCCTATTAACCACCTATCCACAATGATGCCGAATAGTCTGGGCTCCAAGCCTCTCTGACTCTACCCGATTTAAACTTAATTCCCTGTTGCCGTGCACGGCTTATTCTATGGCGATGCCTTGGTTGCCCAACGTTTGGGCTTTTTGACGTCCACTGGAGCCCCATTGTTGGGCATAATCTGTGCTGGCCTGTACCCATGACTCAAAATACCCCACTTCCCTGAGGATTCGACTTTTCTGAGGCGGAAGGCTTGATTCGATTTTCTTTCAGCCTGCACCATGCCTTTGCCACCAAATTTTCCGAGGCGGAAGGTTTAATTCGCTTTCCTTGCAGCCTGCATCCTTATTCACACCCAAAAGCCTATCATTTCCCGATAGGCACGTGCAGCCAACTTCTACAATGGCGACGAAGCCGCATCTGGCCTGAGCCTTGCAAGGCGAGATGATCTTTCGCCACGGGACAGACCCCATTAACCACCTATCCGCCATGATGCCGAATAGCCTGGGATCAAAGCCTATCCGACTCTACCCGATTTAAACTTAATTCTTTGTTGCCTTGCACGGCTTAATTCTATGGCGATGCCTTGGTTGCCCAACGCCAAAGCTCAGCCGCCCACAAAGCGGAGTGGCTTTTGTGGCAAAATGGAGCGCAGCGACTGCCACAAAAGGCGCGTAGCTTTGTGGGTCGGTTGGAGCTTATTGTTAGGCATATGTTGCTCTTCATACCTAAAACTAAGCTCCTTGATACTATTTGCCATAGTCACTTGTTAGGCGATTTTAGACATAAAGCCATTGTTTTACAGATAGCCTGTAGTTGACATAGTTTTCATAGGCTGAATCAATCAGCGCGAACATTTCTTCCGCCTTCTCATCATATCTCTGACTTTGCTCCGGAGTCGGGAAACCTCCGCGATCCATATTCAATTCAGGATAAAGACAGAAACGTCTTATTTTAACTTGTTCTTTTGGGTACACAAAAAAGTTAAGGGACAAGAAGCTACGAAGCTTACCTAATGAAATGATAAAATCTTGTTTTTTAACTTCTATTTCAGCGTGTAGGTATGAGTTATTGTGTTCTCTAGCCTCATGGAAAAATCTATCAATAATGGATTTTTGGTCTGATTCATAGGAGTGATCAGTTCCAATCCAGTCTAAGATGTCTTTTAATGTTGTTTCACCCATGATTTCATTTGTTCTATTGAAAACCTCAATGTCGTGCTCACTTCGTTTGGCATCCTGTTCTCTTTTAGTTGAATTACTTTCTTGTATTTCAATCTTCCTCGATAACAAATGATAAACAAGCCCAATCACAACAAGAGCTAAACCTACGACTGCATCATTACCATCAGTAATCTCAATATTAAAGCTTATTTTAAAAACAGCATTAATGAGTTTATCGATCAGGCTGGTTGATAGAATAGCCAAGCCAGCAACAACAATCGCCCAAGTAATTTTATTGTAAAACTCGGGTTTGAGCAGCTTAATAAGCTTGTATGCGCTGTCAAATATTTCTTGGCTTGTCACGTGATCTCCGTACTTGTTCGCCTAACGTCGCCCATCAGCGGCAGCAAAAAGTGGCGCGGCTTTTGCGCAAGCAAAAGGCGTGACGCTTTTTGCTGTCCGCTGGATGGGCCTTGTTATGTGAATATATTGCTTAAACCTGCTCACCCTTCAAAATATTAACTATAAAGTCAACAGCCTTGTGGTTGTAAATGTTTGGTGTGACCGATGGAACGATTCCTGTTTCATTGTACTCATTTTCCTGTTTCTTATTTCGAAAATTGTAAGCAGAATAGTCGGGATCTGTTTTCATATCATTATCTCTAATTGCTTTCCACACTTTATCCCGACTAGATGCTGGCAATTTCTCCTTTACTTCTTGTGCAAGCTCCATGGCAGAAAGAGGATAATCTTTAAGCAGATTTTCTTTTACCTTTTTGACTACTTCAACTCTATCGATTGGTACAACATCTCCAATTAACTTAAGTGTTGATGCACCTTCTTTCTCTGAAAACTGACCTTCCTTAATGAATTTCATCTTTCCTGCTAGCTCTTCATCTATAACTAATATTCTAGCGTCATCTTTTTCAATTAGAGCACGTTCGGTATCAAGAATTGCTG
>AASF01001754.1 GCA_000168735.1 Candidatus Endoriftia persephone str. Hot96_1+Hot96_2
TGGAGGAGCAGTCGTGATGAGGGCCGGAGTATTGCTGATTGGACTACTCTTGAGCCTCGGCCTGCAGGCGGCCCACCGGGGTGGAGGCGGTGACTGTGACCCAGGATGCCGGTGGAGTGCAGACCTATACCCTGAGCATCCAGGTGCTGCTCTTCATGACGGCGCTGAGCCTGATCCCCGGCGCGTTGATGATGATGACCTCGTTCGCCCGCATCATTATCGTGCTGGCGATCCTGCGTCAGGCGCTGGGCACACAGGAGCACCCCGCAACAACGCAGATTCCTGGTCGGGTATTGCACTGTTGTCTGTACGCATGCTTCATGCATGATGCGCGGTCGTTCAAAGAGGTGAATACAGTGGCGATCCAAGCCCTACCTGGAGGATCGGCTGACCACGGAAGCCTGCGCTGACAGCCGGCGGCCCAGCCGGTGCGGGAGTTCATGCTGGCGCAGACTCGTGAGGACGATCTGGCGATGTTTGCCCGTATCGGCAACTACCGGCGAGCTGCAGAGTCCCGGAGGATGGTGCCTTTTTCACTGCTGCTGCCGGCACTNTTTGCCACCAGCGAGCTGAAGACCGGCTTCCAGATCAGGCTTCCTGCTCTTCATCCCGTTTTTGGGTCATCGATGTGGTGCTGCCCCAGCGTGCTGATGATCGATGGGCATGATGATGCTATCGCCGATGATCATCTCGCTGCCGTTCAAGATCATGCTGTTTGTACTGATCGATGGCTGGGCGCTGGTGTTTGGCACCCTGGCGAGCAGTTTTCAAGTCTAGCGGAGGCAGAGTATGGATCCGGATACCGTCATCACTATCGGCCAGCAGACGATGCAGGTGATCGGCTCGAGGCGTCGCGGTGGTATTGCTGCCAGCGTTGGCGGTCGGGTTGATCGTCGCCACCCTTCCAGGCAGCGACCCAGATCAACGAGATGACCCTTACCTTCATCCCCAAGCTGGCGGTGGTGGGTATGGTGCTGATGGTCGCCGGGCCCTGGGATGTTGCGCACCATGACCGATTTTGCCCGCACCTTGATCGAGAGCATCCCGGGAACTGATCTCAATGGGGGTGGGAGGCTTATGAGTGCATGTGCGGTCGCTGCGGCGTCTGCGCACCTGCCAGGGAGGGTGGGGTTTTTTCTGGCAGTGGTGGCCATGTGATGGCCGGCGATGCCTGAGGTTGGGTAGAGCGATGTCATTTAGCGAAGCGCAACTGGATGCCTGGATTGGGGCCTGGCTCTGGCCGTTGCTACGCATCGGCGCGATGTTGATGGCGGCGCCGGTGTTCAGCTCACGCCAGGTGCCGGTGCGATTTCGGCTCGCTCTGGCGGTGTTCATCACTTGGGCGGTAGCGCCGAACCTGCCGCCGATGCCGAGCATCGATGTGATCGGTTACCCTGGTTTTATCATCATGCTGCAGCAGATCCTGATCGGTGTAGTGATGGGCTTCCTG
>AASF01001753.1 GCA_000168735.1 Candidatus Endoriftia persephone str. Hot96_1+Hot96_2
CAAGGAGAAAGAGTTCCTCTCCCGCGCCATGGGGCGCCGACCCACACATCGACATCGACTGACCATGCAGTCGCCGTGGATGAAGTCGACCGCTTTATCTTCACCAGCGACGGCATCCACGACTTCCTCACCCGCCGAGAGCTGCTGAAGATTCTCAACAGCAATAATTACAATCTGCAGGCCTGCGCCAATGCGCTGGTAGAGACAGCGCTGGAGAACGGCAGCACCGACAACGCCAGCTGCCAGATCATTCACCTGTTGAAACTCCCGCAGGAGACTGAGGCCGACATCTTCCAGCGGGTCTCAGATCTGCCATTTCCACCCGACACTTCAACCCGGCATGAAGATCGATGGCTACGAGATTCTGCGTGAGATGCACGCCAGCAAACGCAGCGAGGTGTTTCTCGCGCTGGATCTCACATCAGGCGATAAGGTCGTACTGAAGACCCCGTCGGTCAACTATCGGGATGATGCAGACTACCCTGGAGGGTTTTCTGCTTGAGGAGTGGGTGGGCCGACGTATCCGCAATGCCCATATCCTGCGCATTCTCGAACCCCGCAACCGCCACTTCCTCTACAACATCAGCGAATACGTGGAGGGGCGCAGCCTAGGCCAATGGATCCAGGACAATGGCCCGGCGGACCTGCACCAGACCCGCGCCCCTGGCGGAGCAAATCATCGACGGCCTGAGGGCGCTGCACCGCATGGAGATGTTTCATCAGGATCTGAAGCCGGACAACATCCTGATCGATAGCCACGGCACCGTGAAGCTGATCGACTTCGGCTCCACCCGGGTCGCAGGCATGGAGGAGATCGAGAGTGAGATCGACCACAGCGCCCCCCAGGGCACCCTCGATTATGCAGCGCCAGAATGTCTGCGCGGTGAGTCCTGCACCCATGCATCGGACCTCTACTCCCTCGGCGTCATCCTGTATGAGATGCTGACCGGGAAACTGCCCTATGGTGAGAGCGACAGCCCCCACCTAAAACAGAGACTAAACTACCGTCCCGCGCGCCGTTACAATCCTGAGATTCCCGCCTGGGTGGATGCTGCACTTGAACGGGCGGTGCAACCCGCTTGCTTCAAAGCGCCACAAGACATTGTCAGAGTTGCAACACGATCTGGCGCATCCCAACCCCATTTATCGTGAACAGGCAGAACTGCCGCTGCTGGAACGCAATCCTCTGCTCTTCTGGCAGACCCTGGCCGGATTGCTGCTGCTCATCATCATCAATCTACTGCTGCTCTATCTACAGATCAAACCTTGAGAGAGCTCTCGCAGCGGCAACCCAACAATATTTACCCCG
>AASF01001752.1 GCA_000168735.1 Candidatus Endoriftia persephone str. Hot96_1+Hot96_2
CTGGAGGGCTTGATGGATAAGGCTCATATTACTGATACTCGCAATACAACCACCAGCTCCCTGGTCTCTCTGAAGGTCATCTTCCCTGCCAAAGATTTTGCCCAGCACCCCCAGCTTGTCGCGCCCGGGGAAGCCCGAGTCGGTGCTGCGGCGCATGTCGCTGATCAGGCCGCCGAGCATCACGGTTTCGCCGTTATGCAGCTTCACGGTGGTGCTGATCTCCTCCAGGTTGACCTTGGGCAGGGAGATGGCGACATTTTGGATGGTGACCAGCTTCAGACTCTCGAGGTCCACCTCACTCTTGATCGGGTGGATTGAGAGTGATACACGGCCATCTTCACCGATAAAGGGGATAACGCCGAGTAGCAGTCCGTCGAACACGGTGTCGGTCTTGATCTCGGTGGAGACGGTGCCGTTGCCGACTACTGTGGAGGTGTTCTGGGTGATTTTGGTCTCTTTGATATAGGTGTTGCTCTGCCCCACGCTGATCATCGCCGGCTGGGCGTGGCGTGCACGGATGGTGGGGTTTGAGAGCAGCTGCACTTCACCGAACGCCTCCAGCAGGGTGGCGGCAAACAGGGTGCTGTTATTGCCATTGAGATTGGAGAAGACCAGTCCCGCTTGCGGGGCCACTGGGCCGGGGGTGGAGCTGATCGTGAGCGGATTGGCGCCTGGGTTGAATACATCGTTGGAGAGGACCTGGGCTAATGCCGGAGGAGAAACCGACGGTGCCGCCGAGGGCCTCGCGCAGCAGTGACCAGTCGATACCAAACTCATAGCCGTCGGCCAGCCTCACCTCGAGGATACGTGCCTCAATCAGCACCTGGCTGCCGACGATTTTCTGGTAGCGCGACACCAGCTTCTCCACGTTGCGCACCACCGAGGGTTTGTCGCGGACATAGAGAGTGCCGGAGAGGGCGTTCAGATCAGCCTTGCCCTTGGCAGAGAGCAGCGCCTTGATCGAGGTCTGCAGCGAATCATAGGGGTTGGTGATATTGCCGCTCTTGCCGGAGATTCTGAAGTTGCCGGTGAGGCTGGAGGTGCTGCCCTGGGAAGTGCTGGCACTGCCGAGTACGTCACCGCCGGCATCGAAGGAGGCAGTGGTCTGCGACTCGACAAAATCGAGGTGGAACACGGCTGTCTGAAACGGAGTGATAAACAGGGTGTTGCCGCGGGTCTCGCTGTGGAGGTCGGCGCTTTCGAGGATCCAGTTGAGTACCTGGGAAGCCGGGGTGTCGCGAAAGTGGACCGATATCGGACGCGGGTTGCTGCTCAGGGGCTGGATCGATCAGCAGGTTGAGGCCTGCCCTCTTCGGCGACCGCGCGCAGCAGATGGCGTACATCTTCGTTGTCCAGGGAGATGCTGATCAGCTGGTCGCCAAGCGGATCAAAGTTCGGCAGCAGCGGCTCGATCTGGTGCACCTTGCAGGGCCGGGCCCTGCTCCAGAATTATTGCGCACTTCATCTTGATAACGACCAATTGTTTTCGAGCCATCGATCAGGCGCTCGCGGATCATCTGGTAAGGCGGAGAGCTTGGGATCGCCCTCAGGCTGCTGTTTCTGCGGCAACCGAGTTACAGCCGGCCAAGGGTTAGCATGGCAGCCGCCAGGGGAAGGAGCAGATGCATTCGAATGGTGGTGGGCTGTGTTGTTCGTGCTCATAGTCGGTTTTCCGCATGGGTTTTCCGTCCAGGACTGGGATAGCTGACCGCTTTCAAGTGTGGTGGTCTCCATGCCCACGCCTTTCTGCAGCCAGTGGCTGACATTACGCCAGCTTAAAAGCACACCCTCTGGCTGCACCTTCTCGACACGGGGCCCCTCCGGCAGGGTCTCGCCTTGACGGTAGAAGCGGCCGTCGATGACGCAGTAGCGCCGTTTTGATGAGACGAAGGTCATCGACAGGCTGTAGTTGGGATGGCAGTTCAACCTTGGGCGCATCCATAATCGGATAGGTCCGGGCGACCCGTTGGTAGCCGAAAGCCATCAGGTTGGCAGGGCCGCGCGGGGGAGCCTTCGGCGTCACCAGACGCGCCAGGCGCGGC
>AASF01001751.1 GCA_000168735.1 Candidatus Endoriftia persephone str. Hot96_1+Hot96_2
TGATCACTCCTTCTGTTTCGCGGCTTCCACCAAAATCGCCAAGCCATGTTTCCCACCCCCAGGCACTCAGGTGGTCAACCAAGGAAAGACGTTAGCATGTCACCAAATTTCGGACTCACGTTATCAAGCTGGCCTGATCTGCTATCGGATGCTTAACCGGGCGGATCAACAGGGTGCCATCCTTTTTGGGGTGACGCCAGCAACAATAAAAATCACCTTGGCTTGGTATGAACGTCCTTTGCCAGTCCGCCGATAGACTATTGAGCGGAATCTTACTCGTTGGTCAGACACACTTGACGGCACCGCCCAAGGAGATAGTGGAGGATTGATCTCACTATATATATCGATGCAAGGGCATGCATTTTGAGTCTCTATGGCGCAGTTAGGACGTGCACAGGCGCATGCCTTTGTAACAGAGCCAAACGCAATGGTACCTCGCTGTACAACCCCTCTTTTTTTGCCTCAGCGTATTTTGCGTGCTTTGCTGCACCGGAGAAAAGGAGGAACAGATTTTTTGTATTCAGGGCAAACGATGCTGTCAAGGACATACGTGGCAGCCGGGTTTTGGTCTCCGGTACTGCAACGCAGCGGCCTTCACGCACCTCAACAGCGGCATCACCGGGAAACAGTGAGAGAAAATGGCCATCTTCACCCATGCCAATATAAACGGCGTCGAATGGCCTATCGATGGTAGCCAGTCGGGCTTCACAAGCTGCTTGGCCCAACTCCGGTGTTGCTTCACCACCATAGAACGGGATAAAGGTTGCATCGGCAGCATCTCCCTGCAGTAGGTAGTTTCGCACTTAGGCTTTCGTTGCTATCGGTATGGCACCACCGGAAACCCCCAGGCGGTTTTCGTCCAAGTCAGTGTNGGAATGGGTTACACTGGCCCAGTCGATATTTTGCTTGCACAAAATAGTTGAAGACAGTTTGTGGGGTACGCCCACCGGATACTGCGAGTAGCGCACGACCACGCTCGGTGATTGCATCCCGCATGGTGCAGGCTAGTTCATCCGCCAATGCATGCGCGGCAGCTTCCATCGATTCAAACCCGCGTTCTTCAATGGTCATCAATAATTTAATCCGGTTAACCTGCGGGAGGGTAATCTGCTGTTGGTATTTTGTTCTCATCCAGGCCCGCAATCGCAGCTCTGCCCATAGCAAGAATGGCCTCTTCAGAACTGCCACCTATATGCGGTGTGACCAGCAGATTGGGGCAGTTGCAGCATCTCCAGATCATCCGGCGGTTCGACAGCAAATACGTCTAGTGCGGCCGCAGCGATCTTGCCTTCTTGCAGTATCTTCTTGAGGGCCGCATCGTCGACCAGGCCGCCCCGTGCAGCATTGATCAGCATTGCATCCGGCTTCATCAGTGCCAACCGTTCAGCATTGAGAATGTTGCGCGTGCTGTCGTCTAACGGAAGATGCAGTGTCACGATATCCGACCGCTGTAGCAACTCTTCTAGGCTCACCGCTTCAACATTATGCTGGGCGTAAAACTCGGGGAAGTCGAGAATATCGTGTGCCAGTACTTTGCAGCCAAAGGCATTCAGAATCGGCGTAAGATCTTTGCCGATATACCCGCAACCAATGATGCCAACGGTGCGGCCTGAGATCTCCTTGCCCATCCTGTTTTTCCAAACCCCTTCGCGTGCTTCACGCGATCCTGCCGGCACATGACGCAACAGCGATATGGCGCAGGAGATTACCAGTTCGGTCACTGAGCGTCGGTTAACGCCGCCGGTCCAACCCCAGTTTGATTCCCGTGTCGAATCAGCGCCTCTTGTCCAGCATATC
>AASF01001750.1 GCA_000168735.1 Candidatus Endoriftia persephone str. Hot96_1+Hot96_2
ACGAATTCGCCCTTGATCCGCTCTGCATCAACACCTGCTGCCAGTAGCCGCTGCACCAGCGATTCCGCTCGTAGCTGCGCCAGCTGCTGATTGTAGCTGGGGCTGCACACAGCCTATCACTGGAGGCGCGCACCTCGGATATCGAGCTGAGGAAACGCCTTCAACAAGCCTGCCAGCGTATCCAGCTGGGGCTGCAGGCGCGGCTCCAGTACACTGCATGTCGGTACGAAAACGCAGGCAGAAGGAGAAGCCATCCGCCACCGCCTGCAGGCCGCTGGTGCTGCTCCCCGCGGATGCGCTCCAGCGCAGCCAGATCCCGGCTCCTTGCCCCAGAAACCTGCTGCAGCTGCCGCTGCGCCTCACCCAACGCCTCGCGGGAGGCCTGCAACTCCGCATCTCTGCGTCCGATATCAGCGACCAGCGCCCCACCGACCGCCCCGACAACGATCCCCTGGCGGGCCAGCCAGAATCCCACCCAGTAGCATGCCAATGGCCGGCTGTTTCAAGGTTTCAATCCCATCATCGCGCAGATCCAGAGAGCCCTCCTGTGCCTGAGCGGAGAGGCTCGTCGAAAGTGCCAAAACGGTTGCTGCGATCAGTTTCATCTTCATCATTCATCTCCTCGGTTGGCCCAGCGCGCCATCCCTGACAAGGGCGACTGCTCCTTGGTCTGCGCCGGTAAAAACTAACTTGTGGAGGAGATTACAAAGCACGGTGGTGGCAGGAGCTTGCGCCAATGCGGGGCAAAGGGAAGACAAAAAGTGGCAACACGGTGGCAATGGTGCAGGCAACCGCTGCAGCTTTTTACCACCACGGCAAAGCCGGTTACATTAGAGAGCCTCTGATTAAGTCTGGACGAAATCGAGTGTGATTCAGAATTCTCAGATTCAAGGCGCAAATCGCACGTAATAGCTGGCTATTGCGAACGACTACATGGATGCAGGAGGTAGAGTCACGCATGGAGCCGTTGCCGAGATTTGCCACGCAGAAGCTGGATATTCTGGGCACAAGATACGCGTTCATGACTTGATCAGAGGCTCCTTAGCTCCCTACCAATCAGCCAATGGAAGCCAGATGCCAAAATTGATCGCCATCGTCGAGGATGAGCCGGCCATCCGCGACAACTACACCGACTACCTCACGCGCCAGGGGCTATCGGGTCAATGGCTATGCCTCCCGTCAGGCCGCTTCCAGCGCCTTTGGCAGACAGCTGCCCGACCTGGTGATTCTAGATATCGGCCTGCTTGGGCGAACCGGACGCCCGGCTTTGAGCTCTGCCGGGAGCTGCGCAGCCGCTCCGCCAATCTACCGATCATCTTCCTCACCGCCCGTGACGACGAGTTCGACACGGTCTCGGGACTGCGCCTGGGCGCCGACGACTACCTCACCAAGTCGATCAGCCTGCCGCAGATCGCGGCGCGCATCGCCGCCCTGTTTCGCCGTCTCGACGCCCTGCAGACTCAACAGAGTAGCGACAACATCCTCACCCCGGGGTCGCTGCGTCTCGATCTCGACCGGCTCACCGACCACTGGCGCGAGCAGCCGGTGGAGCTGACCATCACCGAATTCTGGATGGTGCATGCGCTGGCCCGTCACCCCGGCCACGTGCGCAGCCGCGATCAGCTGATGGAGGAGGCCAACATCCTGGTGGACGCGGCCAGCGTCAGCACCCACATCAAGCGCATCCGCCAGAAGTTCCAGCAGCTCGACGCCGGGTTCAGCGCCATCGATGCAGTCTACGGCGCAGGCTACCGCTGGCTCGAGAATGGGCAGAGTTGATGCCTCCGCTACGCCGGCGCCGCTTCCGCGAAAGCCTCCGCTTCAAGCTACTGCTGGTCTCGCTCTCACTGCTGGCGATCCCATTGGCAGGCTATCGCTACCTGGTCGAGACCGAGCAGTTTCTGCGCAGCGCCAATGAACAGAATCTGCAGCAGAAGGCCGAATTGATCGCCCAGCTGCTGGCCACCCAACAGGAGCCTGCATTTCGCAGCAGCTTTAGCGAGGCACCAGCGATCTTCGTCCACCCGCTCGCCCAGCCGATCGATCTGGACGGTTACGGTGAGGAGTGGCAGCCGCTGCTGGACCAGGCGCACAGCTACAGCACCGGCAGACTCAGCTTTCGTCTGCTCAGCGGCATTCATGCTGAGCAGCTGCTGCTGTTCCTACAGATCCGTGATTCGACGATCC
>AASF01001749.1 GCA_000168735.1 Candidatus Endoriftia persephone str. Hot96_1+Hot96_2
CGCTCATTTCGCCGCCACCATGCCACTCTAAAATATAGTTATCTACCAACCATAGTAAGTAAGGGGCTTTTCATGTCACAACCTCTCAACCTTTCCCGTTCAGCCCGGCTTGCCGGTGTCACTCGTGGTGAACTGCAAAAACGGATTCGCCAAGAGGGAGTGGAGACCTTTGAGGGCAAGATCCAGGTCGAGGATCTGATCCGCCTCTATCCCGAAATCAACATGGATAATGACCCGGTTTTTGAACGGGTACAGCGGATCAAGCGGGAGGCGCGCCCCAAGGCAAAATACAGCGACGGCTGGCTGCCTGACCCCGAGGTGCTGATGTCGCGTCTGCGGGAGTTTCAGCACACCCTGGTGCAGACCAAGGCAGCGCTCAACGGCGCGGAAATGCTGATCGGCGATACCCAGCAGAGCCTGCAGGCAGCAATTGATGCACCCACCGCCGACCTTCAGCAAGAGGTAAAACGCTGCATCACCAAGCTCAAAAAGGCGATGGGGCGACTCGACCGCGCTGAGGACGCCAGAGCCACCGTGTTTGCCAAGAATGCCCTGCTCAAGATAGTCACCGCCAGCGTGCGTCTACTGCCCAGCGGCCATGAGTTTTTTGTCGACGGCAATGACTCTATCCTCGAAGCTGGACTGAAGGCGGGGCTACATCTCGGCTACGGCTGCTCCAGCGGCAACTGTGGCGACTGCAAGTTGCAAGGTGGTCTCCGGAGCGGTACGCAAGCTGCGTGATCACGATTATGTTCTGAGCAAGCGGGAGAGTGAAGAGGGTTATATCCTCGCCTGCGTCCAATACCGCCATCTCCGACCTGGTGCTGGAGGCGAGCGAGGCGGGTCAGGGGGTCACATTGCCGCAGCAGAATATCCGTACCCGGGTACGCAGCATCGAGTCAGCTGGCACTGATCTTGCTTTACTTAATTTGCAAACGCCACACACCAAATCGCCTGCGGCTTCAAGGCGGGCCAGCGGGTCGAGCTCAGCGCCGAAGAGGGCAGCAGCCTCTCCCTGTTTGTTGCCAGTTGCCCTTGCGATGGGCGCAACCTACAGTTCCTGGTGCCGCGGCAAGGGAGCGGAGAGTTTGGCGAGCTGGTTTTCAACGGCAGCATCGCCGAACAAACCGTCCTGCTGAAGGGCCCTGAGGGTGGATTTGTACTGGAGGAGGAGTCATCACGACCGGCCATCTTTATTGCCGCCGGCAATGGACTGGCACCGATTAAGAGCCTGGTCGAGCAGGCGATCACCATCGACAACGCCGAACATCTGATGCTGATCCAGCTGGGGGCCAATGCGCCAGGCTCACCACTAGACAACCTGATGCGTTCCTGGTCTCACTCCCTGGATAACTTCGACTACCACGCGCTCAGCCCTGATACCCCTGTAGAGGCTCTACTGTCGCTGATCAACTCGCCGGAGGTTGAACCGCAGCGCTCCGACCTCTATGTCGCAGGTCCGGAGCAGTGGCTACAGGCACTGCGTGATAGCCGGTCGGATGAACGGCCTAGATGACGAGCGCTGGGCATCTGCAGGCAACGGAATGAGGGCCTCTCAAGGCGCGCAAAGCTGCCATCAGAGTGTGTAGACTCGACCATCCTGAGCCAGTTCTACACCAGCCGGGCAATACCTGAGGCTGCTGCATCAACCAGCTCTCCAGATCATGGGCCGAGATGGCTCAACACACCTCTCTCAGGGGCGCAACCGCGTGAGGGTATCGCAGGCAGACTGGAGGTCATTGTGCATACCGCCACCACGCTTGGCCCGGAGGAAGAGAGCAGTCGATGACGATTAAACTTGGGCGCTGCCGCATCAACCAGGCCTCAGTCTGCTCCGGCAGCCCCAGGGTGTCAGTGAGATAGGCGAGGCTATTGCGCCCATCATCGAAACAGTAACCGAAGCTCGGACAGGAGTGGTTGAGGGGCAGGGAGGTTACCTGGATCGCCCCTAACTCCAGCTCCTCGAACGCCTCAAGGTGGCTGATATCAAGAATGCCTGGGTGTCGCTTGAGCTCCCTGCTCTTTTCCGGATCATCCGGCCCGGCCAGCGGAATGCGCTGATTCACCCCCCAGCGCAGATCGAACAGGCCGAGGATATGGTCCATGTGATAATGGGTGAGCAGGATCTGGCTCAGGCTGCCGGGCGGAAAGCGCTCGGCCAGGTCGGTGAGACCCGCATCCAGCAGGCTCTCTCTGCCCATTCACCTCAAGCAGGGCGCTGCAAGCACGCCGCCGCCACTGCGGATCCTCTGCCGCCCGCCTACAAGCAGGGCAGTCGCAACCATAGCAGGGCGTACCGCCCGCGCTGCCGGTGCCCAGTAGGGTCAGTCTCATCGCGCTCCCCGAATCGGGCTGGCTGCTGCAGACAATACAGCCCCGCATGCAAGCTGAGATATCATCGGTATCGATAAGCAATCACGGTGAAGCCACCGGGAATAGAGTAGCGAAACTGCTCGTCCTGTCTAGCCAAACGAATGCGTGGATCGGGCAGGTAGCGGGCCTGGCTATAGTCTCCACTCAAAACCTCCTCGCGATTTTCCAGGTGACCATCCCGTACTAGCAGGTAGTCTACCTGCTGCTGTTGCAGATACTCCTGCAGTCGCCCCGGCAGCCGATAATTAAAAAAGTAGTCGTGGCTATTCGCCAACCCATCCAGATTAATCACCTGATGTCTGGAGAAAAAACCGATGGCGCCCGCATCGAAGGTGGCGGCCCGCACGCTCTCATCACCAAGCCGGTCCAGCTGTTTGGCTAGCTGCATTAGATGGTATGAGGTCGACTGGCGCTTCCAGCCAGTCCATGCGAGAAAGGCGGCTGTTAGCACTTGTACCGATCAAGGCACATAACAATAACAGTATCAGCCGACCACTTCGCCCGTTGAGGCGAACCCTCTCAATCTTTATCAATCCTGCCAATTGCACAAGCAGATAGGCTGCAGCTGCAAACGGCATGGCGAGATACCAGTGAAAAAAGTTCGAAGCATAAAAAGCCAGATAGAGGCCATAGAGCAGCAGCGCCAAGCTCGTCAGCAGAAACGTTATCGCATCGGCTCTATTGCTATTGAGCCGCACCCTATTAACAAAAAACAGGGCGAGCAAAGCCAAGAAAAACGGCGAGATCGTCAACACTTGCAGCGCAACCTTCCCACCTCCTGTCACTGCATTCCAGGAGATTGAGAAGGGAATGAAATAGT
>AASF01001748.1 GCA_000168735.1 Candidatus Endoriftia persephone str. Hot96_1+Hot96_2
TAACGAATCGCCCTTAGCTTCTCCGGCAGACTGTGTGCGGCTGCGCGCCATCGGCTGGCTGCAGAGGGAGAAAAAGGCGGCAGCCATGCGTGACGGGGTTGCTTGTGGAGGTCAACGAGATCCAAGCAGCAGTTGGTGCAGGCGCATTAAAGATGTTGCAGGAGAACGCGCGAAGGGGAGGGATGGCGACGCTCGCGCTTGAAAAGGCACACTGAGGGCGCCTGCATCAGCAAGATTGCCGCAATCTATGACGATTTGCGGCTGACCGAACAGTCGAGAGATGAGTGCCCTCGAAGAGCCTCGATCGCCTGCGCAAAGAGCGTTGCAGAGAGTGGACAGTCGCGGTCGGGGTTCGAGAAACAGTTTCAGTGCTCTGCAGCAGCAGTTGGCGGCCTGCAGAGCAGAAGTGCTGAAGAGCAGACTCTGGCGTTGGCTGAGGCAAGAACGGCAGAACAAGTCGCTTGAAGCAGAACGGAAAGCAGATGGAGGATGCGCGTGAGCGTCTTGCCAGAAAAAATTGCCGAAAAGGAACGTGAGCTGGAGGCGGTGCGGCAGGCCAACGACGAGCAGGAGGATGCGCGCCAGGGGTAACGCTTGGGGAGCGGCTGCAGAACTCAGCTTGCAAATCCGTCAAGGGGAGAGGGCCGCCAGGACAGGCTGAAAAGGCGGGCAACGAACGGAGCGAGCTTGAAGCTGAGCTGGAGCGGAGTCGTGAAACGCTCAAGGC
>AASF01001747.1 GCA_000168735.1 Candidatus Endoriftia persephone str. Hot96_1+Hot96_2
GGGAATTGAATTAGCGGCGCGAATCGCCCTTAGCTTCATTCTATTATTAATCATATCTAAGTCATTTCTAGGTTCGCTTATATTTTCTATTTCCATTTCTCTGTTATTAACTCATCAGTAATAAAATCAAGGCATATGTCTATAATAATCAAAAAGAGCAATAACCTTCCTTTTCCAATAAACTCTATAAGATTGTTTAGTGCGTTTGGATAAAGAAATTGTTGCCTTATTTTAATAAGATCTTTATTGTCAAACTTATTTAAGTTTTTTTTATGCTTTTTGTATTCATGTTTTAGTTTATCTTTTACAATGCTTAATAATTCTTCAAAAACAATTTTAGTTACATTATCTAAGTATTTTAATCTATTTGCAATATGGTTCATCCCAGACTTTTCTGAGAGAATTAGTGAATCATACTTGTCTAGTGAAATTAAAATATTATCAATTGATTTTAAAGAATTAAATTTATTTACCATATAACCCAAAATATGTGATTCACCAAAACTTAAACTATACAACTGGCGCCTATTGATGTGGCATCTCTTGGTCCCTCCCTCCGTGTCTGGTTATTACTCTAGAGTTAATACCAAATTGATATGCCAATTTCGTGACATCAGAAAAATCTTTTTGATGTATTTTATCTTTATAGAAAAAAGGTTCAGTTGCATCAAAAAAATGAAAGTAATTTTTTATTGTCATGAAAGGAGATATTTTCTTAAGCACACCAGCAATGACTGGAAATGGCACTGTAACTACATCAATATAGCTTTCTATCACTTGCTGTAACACAATATGCACAACTATATGGACAACCACATATTTCGAAATGGATTCCAAATACAGGGCCATCAAATGAAAGTACATACCATTTCCTTTATATCGTCAGAACTTTGATTAGGAAGAAAATCAATTATTTGAATATAAATAGGACTTACGCATTTGAATAAATAAAGGCAATATTCTTGTTAACTATTTTATAATATTTTTGATTTTGGCTCAATCGCAGAGTGCTGTAACTGATTGTGTGGGTAACCTGAATCCGCTACCGTTCTGATCATGTTCTGAACGGTATCAATGAAGCCTACTGACCTGTTCACCGCCGCTCTTGGATTGACCACCCCCTTGGGAGGTTCAAGACGTTGCTTTTAATGCTGAGCGAAGCAGGATCAACTTCAAAGTACGCTTCAAACGCGGCAGCCGCTTTGCCTGTCCAGCCTGTAGCGGCTGAAGGGCAGGCCCGTACACGATACGAAGCCGAGGGAGTGGCGCCACCTCAACTTCTTTCAGCACGAAGCTTACATCCATGCCAATTTGCCGCGAGTACGCTGTAAACAGTGCGGCAAGACAACCCAGTGTTGAGTGCCCCGTGGGCTCGCCCCCAAACCGGTTTCACTCAGCTGTTTGAGGCCTTGGTAATCACTCTCTGCCAGCAGATACCGGTCAATGCGGTTGCCAGCCATCTCAACGTCAGCGACGACACGATCTGGCGCATGCTTCACTTCTACGTCGGTGGTGCCCGAGCCCTGGAAGACTTCAGCCAGGTTAGCGCTGTTGGTATCGACGAGACCGCTTCCCGGCGCGGCCAACAACTATATCGCCCTGTTCCACGATCTTGAGGAAGGGCGTTTGCTCTACGCTTGTGAGGGGCGTGACCATTCCACGGTTGAGCGTTTTACTGAAGACCTGACAGCCCACGGTGGTGACGCTGGCAATATCACAGCCGCCTGTACTGACATGCCGAAGGCCTTTATCAAAGGCGTTGGCGCCCACCTGCCGAACGCAGATCTGACCTTTGATAAGTTTCATGTCGTCCAGCTGGCCAATAAGGCGGTCGATGAGGTCCGACGGCAGGAGGTCAAGGAGGGGCCCATCCTGCGCAACAGTCGCTGGTGCTACCTGAA
>AASF01001746.1 GCA_000168735.1 Candidatus Endoriftia persephone str. Hot96_1+Hot96_2
TTAAACGAATCGCCCTTAGCTTTTCGCCTTTAGTAAGCTGTTGAAGATTTCTTCTCGACACGGATGGTACATTCTATGATTCAGATACCAGGGAAGGTTCTACTGAGTGACGCCGATTCCCCCAAGAAAGTCCTTTCAGCAATGCATTTATCGACTTTTTCGGTGTGCGCCATAGAAGCCTCCCCCCGGCCGATGTATGCGCTTCCTAGATATCCTTTCTGATATACCCAATTCCCAGCCTTTGCTGCGAAGGTAAATGTCGCGCTGTTTTTCTATCTGGCTCGATCCGATTTGATCTGCCGAGAGAGGCAAAGAATTAATATTGCCCAACTGTTTTTCATCTTCATGGGGCAATGCCACATAAAACGGAAAGCGATTTTTGATTGTAAATTAAGGAAATGACTTTTTGCATGAAGTCCTTTCCCTTTCGGTGCCAGCTTCTGTCAGTTAGGGAAACTCTGAACAAGCCCCTGGAATGAGTGATAATAGTGCTTTCCAGTTTTACGAGATAAGAGCATCGACCCGATGAGCTTCTCAGATGCGGAGCATGCCGCCAAACGGAAACAGACCCGCTTCTACTGGAGATGGATAAGAGCATCCCTTGGAAACGGCTGGAAGAGCGGATAGCCCCTCACTATCCCAAAGCGGGGAATGGCCGCCAGCCCTATCCCCTGTCGAGCCTGCTTCGCATTCACTGCCTGCAGCAGCATTGGTATGAACTGAATGATCCCGCGATGGAGGATGCCTGTATGAAATCACCTCCGCGTCAGTTTGCCGGGTTATAGCTATCCAAGGAGCGTATCCCCGATGAAACAACTATCCTGAATTTTCGGCACCTGCTGGAACAGCATCAACTTGGAAAACAGTTATTTGATGAAGTTTCTGCCTACCTGGGTGAACGCAGGACTCCTGTTACGGGAAGGCTCGATCATTGATGCCAGCCTGATTGATGCGCCCAGTTCTACCAAAAACCGGAAAGGCAAACGTGACCCAGATATGCATCAGACGAAAAAAGGCAATTAATGGTGCTTTGGCATGAAGACCCATGTCGGCGTTGATGAGACTTTTGTCTGGTCCACAGTCTGGTGAATACTGCAGCCAGCGTGCACGACCTGACGCTCGCCCATGTGCTCTTACATGGCGAGGCAGAGCGCGTATACGCTGATTCTGGATGTCGAGGTATTGAAAAGAGAGAGGAGCACCAGGAGCGGCGTGTGGAATGGAACATTGCCATGCGATCGGGAAAGCGCAAATCACTCACTGATACCCCGCTTGATCGGACCATAGAGCGTATCGAATACCTTCAAGGCAAGCATCCGGGCCAAAGTCGGACACCCCTTCCGGGTGATCAAGCGTCAGTTTGGTTTTACTAAGGTGCGCTATCGTGGCTTGGCCAAGAATGATAACAACCTTCACATGTTGTTTGCGCTGAGTAATCTCTATATGAGCAGGCATTTATTGGCGACTTAGGGGATGCGTACCTCTAACCGATGAGCCAGGCGCATCAAAACCTAAGAACAACGGCTATTAGTCGTCAATAATGGGGCTTATCTGGCTGATAGCGTCTGTTGAAGCATTATGCCCCAATCACCGCAACCCCTTCCTCTTCCAACATCCCGACCAGCCGGATCAGCGGCAGGCCGATCAGGGCATTGGGGTCGCTACCTTCGAGTTTCTCAAACAGTGTGATGCCGAGTCCTTCCGATTTAAACGAACCGGCACAGTTATAAGGTTGTTCCCTCTTTAGATAGTCGTCAATTGCTACGGCATCTAGTGGCCGAAAGTGAACATGAAATGGCTCACAGATGAGTTGAGAATCGCCACTGGTACTGTTCAGCAGAGCAGAGTCCGGTATAGAAGGTCACCCTGCGTCCCGCTGCGGCGCTAAGTTGTTCCACCGCCCGTTCGTGGTCTCCTGGCTTGCCGAGAATGCGTTCATCGATGGTCGCGACTTGGTCTGAGCCGATGATCAGGGCGTTGGGGAATTGCCCAGCCACCGCTTGCGCCTTCTTCAAGGCAAGCCGCTGCACCAGCGCATCCGGCGCCTCTCCATCGAGGGGTGATTCATCCACCTCTGGCGAAGCCGTGGTGAAGGGTAAGCCGAGGCGGGAGAGCAATTCTTTGCGAAACGGGGAGGTGGAGGCGAGCACCAACGTGTGTTCGCCCATCCTGTCTTTTCCGTGCATGATTTACATTCTATTTAACAATGGGTTGAAGAGGATGAGGTGCGCATTTTAGCAAATAAAGTGGAGTGAAGGG
>AASF01001745.1 GCA_000168735.1 Candidatus Endoriftia persephone str. Hot96_1+Hot96_2
TTTAAACGAATTCGCCTTGATCAATCGAATAGACAGCCCCTTCCCACAAGGGCGGCATCCACCGCCGCTCTCACCCGCTCCCGGTCATCCGGGGCAACACATTCCAGCAAAGCCCTCGTAACTGGTCACGAACCTGTCCGGGTCCACACCAAAGATCCTGTAGGTCTCATCGGACCAGACCAGCGAATTGTCATGCAGGCACCACTCCCAGCTCCCGATATGGGCGATCCGCTGGGCCTCTGACAGGCGTTGTTCACTGTTGCGCAGCGTGGTCTCCGCCTTTTCATGGGACAGATAGACACCCAGCATTTCAGCTGCCGTGCGCAGAACATCGACCTCCCCATCCAGCCAGTCCCGCTTGTTCCAGACATCGTCCAGACCAATGTACCCCCCCCATTTCTTATCGATCCAGATCGGCATAATCAGAATCGACAGGACCCCTCGTTCCAAACAGGCAGGGCCTGCTCCTCCGCTGGCAGGTCATCCACCAGGCCTAAAACGGGTTGATTCTGTCTCAGCACCCGCAGCCAGCGTTGCGGTGAGCTGACCTGAAGGGAACCGCTCTGGAATTCTGGCTCTTTGAACCGGGGCTCGACGGCCGGGGCACACTGCTCATGGCTTGAAGCAATGCTGACTACCTGGTCCGGTGTATCTCCCACCTGCGCCAGATAGACCCGGCTGGCAACAGTGGCCTCCAGCAGATGCTTCAACGCACGGGGTATGGCATCTGGAGACGGCTGCAGAAGTCCCCGTGAGAAAGCGGAGAGACGGGTGACATATTGGAGGCGCCGCTCAAGCCAGTGCCTCAGTTTTTCTGTGCTGAGAAATATCACGGGCGATGCTGAGCAGGTACTCCCTGCCACCATGCCAGAATCTGGAACTGATCACCTCTACTGGAAAGATCTCCCCACCCTTGCGTCGATGGTGGGTTTCAAAGGTCCAGGAGCCAATCTGGGGCATCCTTTCCCAGTGCTTCATCCAGAGAGTTTTATCCGCATCCGGGTTGATGTCCATCACGCGCATCTGCAGCAACTCCTGACGCGTATAGCCGAGATTGCGTATTGCTGCCCTATTCACAGACCTGATGCAGCCGTCCTTCCCGAGAAGAAACAGGCTGTCGTGCATCTGCTCAACCGCTGCCTGGGTCAACTGCAGTTCCTGTTGCACCCTGGACAGCTGCCAGTCCTCCCTCTGCCGCCACTTCATAACCACGATGATACCCAACAGGCCAACCAACCATATCAGGAGATCAAGCGCAGTATGAATCCAGCCAGGATCGACAAAAACGCTCTGAAACTTAAGTTCTATGTCCCCAGCACGGTTGAGAAGGAAAAGGAAGAGGGGAGGTGTAACCACCACGCCCGTCCATAGAAGTGCAGCCATCCAAGTATGGCGCCTGAGTGGGCGCTGATTTGACGGGTATTCTGCTGTCTTTTCCATGGCTTGTCAGATGAGATAGAGTCGATGGCTTTTGGTTGGAAACGTTTCCAATGGGGCAAACCCGGTTTGT
>AASF01001744.1 GCA_000168735.1 Candidatus Endoriftia persephone str. Hot96_1+Hot96_2
GGCGCGAATCTCCTTGATCCAGCTCCCAGCTGCCGGGAATAATCACCCGACCATCGATCTCCGGCGCATCTCCCGGGCCGCGGGGCGATCAGCTGCTTCTCGTTCACCTCGTCCACCAACACGATCATCTCCGAGCCGATCTTGGCAGCGAGCCGTTCGGCACTGATCGCCGACTGCACCTCCATGAAGCGGGCGCGGCGCTGTTCGCGGATCTCATCCGGCAGGGCGCCAGGCAGCTGGTTGGCGGTGGCCCCCGCCACCGGCGAGTAGGCGAAACAGCCGACCCGGTCGAGCTGGGCCTCACGCAGGAACGCGAGCAGCTCCTCGAACTCCGCCTCGGTCTCGCCGGGGAAGCCGACGATGAAGGTGCTGCGCAGCACCAGCTCGGGGCACTCGGTGCGCCAGCGCTGGATCAAGGGCGAATTCGTT
>AASF01001743.1 GCA_000168735.1 Candidatus Endoriftia persephone str. Hot96_1+Hot96_2
GCCCTTAGATCGTTTTTCACCAGGGATCGGAATGTCGTCGAACAGCATCGGCACGATGCGGAAGCCGGTACCTGGGTAGTCGCTGGTTAAGATAGTCGGCGGTGGCATCCCACTTGGCATGGGTCTTGGCCTGGCCGCGCTTCGCCAACACGCCGATGCGTACCTCTGGCCTGATTTCTGTATTGCCGGCGGCCTGGATGGGCGATGCTGTGGCGAGTCAGAAGGAGCAGACCCAACAGTGGTAGCAAAAGGTGGTAGAGGGGGATGCTGGGGGGCTTGCGTTTCATACTTCCTGACGCTGGTTTGGCGTTGGCTTTGCGAAGGGGCGGCCAACCTGCCCGGTCGCCCAGCCTGGCCTGAAATTAAGTATAGATTCAACTATCCGAGGTTGTCGGCATGGCTTGGCTGTAGTTGAACCCATTGCTTGGTGTTATTGCGATGGAGTCCGGTGGGTGTTCGGTAGTATCAATCGCAGCAGTGCCTCGTTGCGATGGGATTCGAGCGCTTTGATGGGGCCGAGATCCTGCTCTAAGATCCTGAGCGGGTTGAGGAAATCGCTATCGGTCTGCGGCAGGCTGAGCAGCCCTGCCAGATCGGGCCCGGATCTGCTGCGAAACGTTGCCGATCCAGAGCGGCCGGTCGTCCGGCGCGACCCGAAAATGGCTCGACCAGAGCCGCAGCACCAGTCGTCCGCCCTCTGGCAGCGGCCTCTCCCAGCTGATCGACTCGTGCCGGCCATCGGTGCACCTGGGGCAGCAGCGGCAGCTGCTGCAGTGGTAGCGAGGGGGAGAGCAGCTGCAGCGCATTGCCCCAGTCTAACCTTGTGGCTGGTCGCCAGCCCTGTGCCTGCAGCTGATCCAGCAGCTGCGCCGGATCGCCGATCAGCTGCAGATTGAGCGGGTGGTCCAATCGGGCACGGATATCATGGCGTTGCCGGGGGATTAGGCTGCCATCATCGGCCAGCCACTCAGCTTGGCTGATCACCTCAGTGGCTGGTAGCGGCTGGTAGCGCTGCAGTTTTTCAGAGTGGTTCTGCCAGCTGTCGATGGCGAAGAGCGTGCTCAGTGCCAGAGCGGAGGCGAACATGAAGCGGTTGGCATGGGTCTCCGCCGCCAAATGGCGGTGGTAGGCAAGCCCCAGTGCCGAGATCCAGGCCAGCCCGAGCAGCAGACTACCGATTATGTCGCTCAGCCAGTTGCACACCCAGATAGAGTCGTGACAGCGCCACTGCGAAGACCAGTAGCGTCACCAGGCTGTAGGGGATCCAGCGCCACTCCCGGTAGAGGGTGCGCGCAATCATCACCGCGAAGAAGCCGTAGAGGGTCAGGCTGCGCAGCACATGGGCGCTGGGGAAGGCCCAAGGGCTGAGCCCCTCGATGCGCGGCTCGGGGCGCGGTACACGCAGGCCATATTTCAGCAGCATCGGCATCAGCAATCCGAAGCCTAGCGCCGCCCCCCAGTAGCCGAGTGCCCGCCAGTTGCCCTGCAATGCCAGTAGCGCAGCCACCGCCAGGGCAAAACCCAGTATCAGCGGCAGGTCGCCGAGGCGGGTGAGGTAGACCATCAGGCTGTCGGCCCAGGGGGTGCGCAGGCTCTGCAGGGCGCTGTGGATGGCGAGGTCAGGCCCGTCGAATAGGCCGCCGCTAGTGATCAGCCCGGAGAGCAGCAGAAACAGCAGTGTGCTCAGCAACAGCAGGCTGGCCAGTATCGCCAGCCCCCGTGACTCAGGGTGATCCGGATCGCCCAGAGCGGCGGCGATCTCAGCGAAACCGCGATGGGCACGTCCCCACTGCAGGAGTGCCTGAACGATACGGCTGGTGTGGGGTTGCAGCAGGCGGAAGATTCCCCGCGAGACGATGAGAAACGATCCACAGCGCGGCGGCGAAGATCAGCAGCCAGGCCACCAGGCGGAAGGCGACCTCTGAGGCCAGCTCCAGCGAGGCGCCGAACACGATGCCCCGGCAGCAGATAGGCAGGGGCCCAGACCAGTGCCGAGAGCAGATTGGCGATGAGGAAGCGCCAGGCGGGCATCTTCAGCATCCCCGCCACCCAGTGGGATTACTGCCCGCACTGGGCCGAAAAAGCGCCCGAAGGCGACGCTCTGGCCGCCATATCGCTCGAAAAAATGCACCCCCTGCTGCAGCGACCGGGGGTGGCGGCGGAAGGGCCAGAGCTGGTAGAGGTGCGTCTGGTAGCGGTGCCCCAGCCAGAAGCTCAGGCTATCCCCGGCTACTGCGCCGGCCACTGCCCAGCCGAACACCGGCCAGAAGGTCAGCGCACCGTTGGCGATCAGCGCGCCGAAGCCGAACATCAATACCACCCCCGGCACTAGCAGACCGAGAATCGCCACCGATTCGGCAAACGCCACCAGGAACACCAGCCAGCCGGCCCAGAGGCTGTGCTGGGCGACCCAATCGATAACCAGCTGGAGATACTCACCCATGGCGAGGGATTATAGCCAGAGCCTGTGTAGGGTGCGGTGAGGAACGAAGCGCATCGATCGAGGGGCTGGATTGCCGAACGCAACCGATGCGGTTCACAGGCTCACCACACCCACGGCGGTCAGGCGATCTCGGTGAAAGCCTCTGCGGCGGCCTCGATGGTGTTTTGGATATCCTCGTCGGAGTGGGCGGCGGAGACAAAGCCTGCTTCATAAGAGGAGGGGGCGAGGTAGATGCCGCGCTTCAGCATGGCGTGGTAGAAGGCCTTGAAGCGCTCCTGATCGCAGGCGGTGGCGCCAGCGAAG
>AASF01001742.1 GCA_000168735.1 Candidatus Endoriftia persephone str. Hot96_1+Hot96_2
TGATCAGTAACTCCAGAGCGGCTATCGCCTCTGTCTCGTCCTCGCCGTTGACCTCGACCTCCAGCGCGGTGCCCTGGCTGGCGGCGAGCATCATCACCCCCATGATGCTCTTGCCGTTGACCCGCTGGCCGTTGCGCAGCAGCTGGATGCTACTGCCGTAGCGGCTGGCGCAGTTGACCAGCTTGGCTGGCGGCACGGGCGTGCAGACCAAGGCGGTTGATGATGGTGATCTCCTTGTGGATCATTGATTGGGGTTCTCCGGCTTGCGCTCGGGGCAGCAAACGATGCCGTCGATGCCGCCGCTGACCGCCTTTCTGGTCAGCTCTTTGAGGTTCATGGTAGCGTAGTTGAAGACGCGCACCAGCATCGGTAGATTGATCCCGGCGATCACCTGCACCTGGTCTTCACGGCGCAGTTTGTAGGCGATGTTGCTGGGGGTGGAGCCGTACATGTCGGTGAGGATCAGCACCCCGTCGCCCTGGTTGAGCTGCTGTATCAGCTGCTGTGCGCGCTGCCGCATAGCGTCGGGATCGCTCTCGGTGCCGACCTCGAGGGTGGCGGTGGCGAGCGGGCAGACCTCCATCATGTTGGTGGTGGTCTTGAGCAGCGCACGGCCGATCTCGTTGTGGGTGATGATCAGCAGGCCGATGCTCATGACAGTTCCCGATGGCGGCTCAGCACGTTGCGCCCCTGTTGTTTGAAGTGGCGGTAGAGCTGATCGGTGATGTAGACCGAGCGGTGTTGACCGCCGGTGGCAGCCGATGGCGATGGTCAGGTAGCTGCGGCCATCGGCCTCGAAGCGGGGGATCCAAGATTCGAGGAAGCGGGTCAGATCCGCCCTGCATCTGGCTGCTCTCCTCGCTGCTTTCGAGAAAATTGGCGACCGGGCCGTCGAGGCCGGTGAGTGGCCGCAACTCGGTCTGCCAGTGGGGGTTAGGCAGGCAGCGCACGTCGAAGACAAAATCCACGTCCCGCGGCACACCGTGTTTGAAGCCAAACGATTCAAACAGCAGGGAGACCTGGCGGCTGCCTCCGGTGACTCGGCCGCGGATCAGGTCGCGCAGTTCATGCAAGTTGGTGTGGGTGGTGTCGATGCGCAGGTCGGCGGTGCTGGCGAGGGGTTCGAGCACCTCCTGCTCTTGGCGGATCGCCTCGTCGAGTGAGTGGTCGTCGTCGGAGAGCGGGTGTTTGCGGCGAGTCTCGCTGAAGCGCTTGATCAGGGTCTCCTGGTTGCGCCTCAAGGAAGATCATCTCGCAGTCGATGCCCTGCTCGCGCATCTTGGCGACCATCTCAGGCAGTTTGGCAATGTGAGATGGCTGGCTGCGGGCGTCGATGCCGACTGCAGTATGGCGGAAAATCGGCTCTGGGTCTTCCACCAGGTGGTTAGAGAAAGCCTCCAGCAGGCAGATCGGCAGGTTGTCGATACAGTAGTAGCCGAGATCCTCAAGGGTGTGCAGGGCGATGGTTTTACCCGACCCCGAGAGGCCGGTGATGATGAGCAGTCTAATACCGGTAGCCATGTTTCTTAACATCTGGAAATTTTGAATGGCAGGCGGCTAGGTTAGCGCAATCCGGGGCAATTTTGAAAAGGAGTTAGCCCTTTTCAGGTGGGCTAGCGGAACTCTGCTGGTTAGCTTCGATATAGCCGCGTTGGCGCTCGCTGAACTCTGCTGCCGCATCGTAGCCGGTGACCCGTAGCAGGTGTTGGCGCACCGCTGTCTCCGCCAGGATTGCAAGATTGCGACCAGCGGCCACTGGCAGGGTAGTCTGTGGAATTTCGACGCCGAGCAGGCGCTGGGTTGAATGGCTGCCTTCGAGTCGGTCCAGGTGTGAGAGTTCCTGTTCATTCATCTGCTGCAGATCGATGATCAAGTGGAGGTTTTTGACCGGCTTCACCGCGCTGTTGCCAAACATGGCGCGAACGTTGAGCAGTCCCAGTCCGCGTACCTCGAGAAAATCCTGCAGCACCGGTGGGCAGCGTCCCTGCAGGGTGTGGGCGTTGATGCGAGTGAACTCGGTGATATCGTCGGCGATCAAGCGATGTCCGCGAGAGATCAGCGCCAGCGCCAGTTCGCTCTTGCCGATTGAGGCATCGCCGCTGAGCAGCACCCCTTTACCCAGCACCTCGATGAACACGCCATGGATGTTTTTGGGCTCGGCATGGGAGGGCTGGGCCTGCTGGAAAGACGGCTGGAGATGCGCCAGTAGGCGCTGGATAACCTGGGCGTCGGGTTCGCTTGTATAGATGATTGGGGTGTTGCTGTCGGCGGCGAGGGTGCGGCAGGCGTCGGTGGGGACTAAGCCGTCGGTAAAGATCAGGGCAGCCGGGCGGCTGGCAAACAGCAGTTCAAGGTAGTGGCGGTAGCCCTTGCTGCCGAGGGACTCGAGCAGATGACGCTCAGGCGGGCCGATCACCTGGATCGGCTGTGGGCGGGCCAGGTTGAGCGGCCCCACCAGGGGGGCGTCGCCCTCTGCCTGGATGGCCCGTTCCTCACCATCGCTGTACCAGGTGAGATTGAGTTCCGCACTCAGCTGGGCGAACAGTTCGCGGATGGTGGTGGCGGGTGTCATTGCTGGCTGGGTTCGGGGCTTGGCTGCTGGATCAGCTCGATCACCTCGTCTGGGCTGCGGCACTGGCGCAGACGATCGCAGAATGTCTTATCTCCGAACAGGCTGGCGAGCTTCGACAGTAGCTGTAGATGCTCCTCGGTGGCTTCCTCGGGTACCAGCATGGCGAAGGCGAGGTCGACCGGCTGGTTGTCGATGGCGTC
>AASF01001741.1 GCA_000168735.1 Candidatus Endoriftia persephone str. Hot96_1+Hot96_2
TCCACCCATTGATGTAATCGCATCAGACACATCGTCATAGGGGATATTTTCTGACTCGACAACAAGAATTACGGTCTCCGTTTTTTCATCCACTTCGACCACTTTAAAGTTAAACCAGCAGTCGGGGCATTTTTTTGCCAGTTGCGTGGAAAACTCAAGCCCATTGGGTGAATGCGGTTTGAGGACATCTAGCACGATTCGCTGTACTTTTACCATTGATAGCATCACTCTACAGTTTTGGTCCAGAAATAAATAGGCCAACTAATAGAAAATATCAGCACACTGCTGATCACTGACATGATTTGCAAAACCAAAACCAAAACCAAAACCAAAACCAAAACCAAAACCAAAACCAAAACCAAAACCAAAACCAAAACCAAAACCAAAACCAAAACCAAAAGCGGACTTGCTCATAGTGGATTATAGACATCATCACTGCAGATGCTCCTGGTTAAAACAACTATGTCCAGATAATTTGTTGTTTTCTGGTTGATTTCAAACATCTATGAGTTTACATAGAGCGAACATATACGCCTAAGAATGTCATTGTGGTAATAAAAAAATTATATATAGCATGAAGTCAGGGCAAAGTGCTCTTACGCCCGAGCAGGATGGGGCAGTGCGGGCTGATTGGATTGAAAGCCAATACACGCTGACGACGTTAAATTAAAATCAAGCAAAGGTTATGATCTTGTGAAACCTGAGAGATAAGGTAGAAAGGGATAATAAGTGATTCATGATAAAATGTGGATCGGTATCCCTCCATTTAGAGGAAAAATATACGACCTAATCTGCTTCGTATTACGCGCCAGGTACTACATGATTATATTGCTTTATGGAACCTGTTTTCTGTCAAATTAAAGACTTGCATGTCCTGGTTGGACGAACTTCTTATCAGGTATTTCCTGACAATTATAGCAACGACAGGATGTTGGATTGACTTTTAAGCGTTGTTCAGAAATGGCTTCGCCACAGTCAGAGCACTTGCCGTAGTTGCCTTGAGCGAGTCGGATCAGGCTAGCGTCGATCTCACGAATTTCATTAATGTGTCTGTCGATATTGGCTAGATTCAGATCGACCAGAAAATCGGCAACCGACTCTTCGGCTATATCATGAACACGTGTTGCCAGATCAATATACTGTTCATTATCTGATTTTAATAATTCTTGTCGAACTTCTTCCCGCAGTTCGTAATAACGGTCTCTGAGTTGTTGGTGAAATTCGGCAATCTGTCTGTTAGTGAGCTTTGCTGGCATGGCCTGTTCCTCCTGTTTGGAAGAGTCATTTAGAGGCTTTCGCTGGGTGCAGATCTGTTTTATTACATTGATGTGATTTTGTTGGGTTCGTATTCGGCATTAAATTGATGTGCTGATATTCATAAGCATTATGCACGAAATGGATTATATGCAAATATGTTTTCATCGATAAAACATATATTTCTTTGGCTATGTTTTCTACAGATCAGTAACGGAGAAATTATGGCAACAAAAATCGGTTTAATTGGTGATGTTCATTCCTATCCTGAACCTTTGGGTGAGGCGCTGTCGCTTCTGAAAAAGATTGGAGTGGAGATGATTTTATGTGCGGGGGATATTGCCGGATATGGTAATGATCTGGATAGAACCGCTGAATTATTAATCAGTAATGAATGTAAAACGGTTATTGGTAATCATGATAACTGGCATTTACAGGGTATAAATCAGGACGATAGAACGCCTGCTGAGTCATGGATTGCGCAATTACCGGCTGCGCTAGAATTTACAATTGAAGGTCAAAGCCTGTATATGGTTCATTCCCGCCCACCGACTCATGATAGGCATGGAATCAAGTTGCTGGATGAAAAAGGGGGGGTGGTTTCTGAACAAAAGGAAATCTGGGACTCAAGCTTTGGCGGGATTTGAATATGATATTCTGATTGTTGGCCATTCTCACCAGGTTTATGCGGAACAACTTGGTGATGTATTACTCATTAACCCGGGTAGTACCTGTTTTAACAATGCTTGCGGAATACTAAGTCTGCCTGAAATGAAGGTTGAATTTCTTTGCTCTGCCAGATAAATCTATCGTAAAGTCATGGAACTGGGGGGCATGAGATGAATAATGCGAAAAATTGTTTATTTTTCATTAAACCTCGTAACTATTGTGACTGATACAATTATATGTGCTGTACTGTTTGATTTTGGCGGTATGCTTGCAGAAGAAGGATTTCATAATGGTTTTGTGAAACTGGCTACGGAGCAGGGGGTTGATGTACAAACTATGCCAAAAAGAGTATGAAGGCGGTAAATGATTCAGGGTTTGTGTTGGGCAAGGGAACCGCAAGTGATTTCTCGGATTTGATGCGTCAACGTACAGGTCTGACAGGTGATGACGACAGCCTGACTGAAGTGGCTCCCAATCGTTGGACAGCATCAGGGTGAAAATAAGTAAAGATCTGGCGCCTGAAAAAGCATGATCAGTCCTGCCTGGGCAGGACTGATACATGAACCTAGGCCGGGGTCCGGCCATCCAACGAGCTGTGCGGGCGTTCCTGGTTGTAGAACCGGAAATACGCCGTCAGCCCCTGTTCGAGTGCTGGTACAGAGCCATATTCACGCAGATAGATATCCTCGTACTTGACGCTTGCGCCAG
>AASF01001740.1 GCA_000168735.1 Candidatus Endoriftia persephone str. Hot96_1+Hot96_2
TAGTTTAAACGAATCGCCCTTGATCCCGTAGGCCCCGGCCTTATCCAGCGGCTCGCCTGGTCTCCCAGATAGGCCTCAAGTCTCTGACAGCAGCCAACGCGCGGAAGTGTCACCCCGGCTCTGGCTGAGCATCTGCCTGTTCGCCCCGCGCATCGGCCAACGCCACCCCCGCTGAGGACCAGGTGACTGCGCGCCGAGAGCCGCTGCAACATGGCGATGCCATCGGCTCGGTCGACCGGCTTGCCAAGGATCTGCCCATCGACGATCACTGCGCGTGTTCGGCCAGCCAATACCGGCAGCTCCAGCTGCTGGCCCTGGGCGCGGCGGCGCCGCAAACCACCCTTCTGCCGCGCCAGACGCAACACATACGCTTGGCGGGGCCTCGTCGGCCAAACGGTGTCTCGTCGATCTCCACATCGATCTGTACAAAATCGACGCCGAATCTGCCGCAGCAGTTTCCGCGCGCCGTGGTGAGCGGGAGGCGAGAATAATCTTGCGCTGCCGCCACCCTAGGGCCTATTCACACTAAGAAAATCACCGCAACGGGTGGCCATTTTTTCCGCAAGAAACAAAGCACCCGCGACATTGCCGTGTTTGGTTAAGTCTGCACAAAATGAGCGGTAACGCCGAATTGGCGCGAAAAATGGGGCCCCGTCCCTTCGGGTTGCGCCTGAAATCAGGCCAGGCATTGCTCGTCCCTCATTTAGTCTCACTAAACTTCTCTCCTTGCGCCTTGCCTGGCCTGATTTCAGGTGGCAACGCGACGATTTTCTTAGTGTGAACAG
>AASF01001739.1 GCA_000168735.1 Candidatus Endoriftia persephone str. Hot96_1+Hot96_2
GTCACAGTCGCCGTTCAGCTCCTTGAAGTACATCGCCTGCTTGATCGAGACCAGGTCGGTGACACCGGAGAAGTAGGGCAGGTGGCCCTCCTTATCGGAGCACTGGCCTGCGTTCTGGATGAAGCAGACGCTGCTGACTTCCTTGCCGTCGGAGGGGCGCTTGATCGGGCCGCCGTTGGCGGCAACCGCGAGTGCTTCCAGTTCCAGGCCGGTGATCACATCCTTGCTCTTGCCGTAGCCGAGTTCGGGCAGCTTGTTGGCATCAAAAGGCTTCCAGCCGGAGGCCTGGATGATGGCGCCGAAGGAGACGGTCTCGCTGGAGCCCGACTCAGTGGTGATATCGACCTCGAAGCGGCCGGGGGCGCCGTCGGTCTTGGCCACGCTGCCTGTTGAGGTGCACGGTGATCATGTCGTTGCCTTCGATGGCAGCGACTAGGCCGGGTACCGGGTTCTCTTCCGGTGCGTCGTAGGGTGCGCGAGTCGGGATGATCTTGTAGTAACTGCCTACCGCGCCGCCCAGGGCGCCGCTCTTTTCGACGATGTGTACCGGATAACCGGCGGCTGCCGCCTCGATGGCTGCAGTCATGCCGGTGATACCACCGCCGACCACTAGCAGGTTCTTGTTCAGCTCTTGCTCGCCGGAGCTGGATGGGATGCCCATCGACTTCAGCTCGGCGCAGGCCATGCGGACGTAATCGTCCGCCATCTCCTGGGTGGTTTCGCGATTCTCGTCGGTGTCGGGACGGATCCAGATGACGCCTTCACGCAGGTTGGCGCGGGTGATGGCGACATCTGGGATGTTGAAGGCCTCGACCTTGGCGCGGCGGGAGCAGGCAGCGATCATGACATGGGTGACACCGTCGTTGGCGATGTCGTCTTTGATCATCTGCACGCCTTCGGCGCCTACACAGCAGTTCGTGTTGCTTGCAGGAACTGCATCTTGCCGTCGCGGGGTGGCCGTCTGCTCCAGGGGTGGCGGCGTCCAGGCGTTCGCCCAGGCCGCAACCGGTGCAGACATAACCAGCAAATTTCTTTTCGTCAGCCACTGTTTAACCCTCCGTTCCCGGCTACGCGATTAACCACCTGAACCGCACGCAGGGCGGCGCCGGTGGCGTGTTGTACCGCAACGGTTGACGTCCAGTGCGTCGGACGAGCAACCGGCTGCGAAGATGCCGCCGTTGTTCGGATCGGGCTCAATGAAACCCTCTTCGTTCATCAACGATCTCGACCCGGGGAAGCTGGCCTTGTCGACGCTCGGATCCATGCCGACCGCGAGTTACGACCAGGTCGTGCTCGTTGGCGTAGCGGTTGTAGCCTTCGGTATCCACGCCGTGCAGCACCGGGCTGTCATTCTCGCCCTTGACGATAGAGGC
>AASF01001738.1 GCA_000168735.1 Candidatus Endoriftia persephone str. Hot96_1+Hot96_2
GATCACCAAGGACAACGCGATGGTCAGGGTGGACGGCGTGGTCTTCTTCCAGGTGCTCGATGCCGCGAAGGCCTCCTACGAGGTGAACGACCTCTTTCGCGCGATCCTCAACCTGACCATGACCAATATCCGTACCGTGATGGGCTCGATGGATCTGGATGAACTGCTCTCCCAACGCGACACGATCAACGCTCAGCTGCTCACCGTGGTGGACGATGCCACCACCCCCTGGGGCATCAAGGTGACGCGCATCGAGATCAAGGACATCGCCCCGCCGCAGGATCTGGTGGAGTCGATGGGACGACAGATGAAGGCGGAACGCGATAAGCGCGCCCAGATTCTCGAGGCGGAGGGCACCCGCCAGGCGGAGATCCTGCGTGCCGAGGGCGAAAAACGGGCAGCGATCCTCAAGGCCGAAGGCGAAAAGGAGGCGGCCTTCCGCGAGGCGGAGGCCCGCGAGCGACTCGCCGAGGCGGAGGCTCGCGCCACCGCGATGGTCTCCCAGGCGATCGCCAAGGGTGACATCAACGCGATCAACTACTTTGTCGCACAGAAGTACACCGAGGCACTGCAGAGTATCGCCTCGGCAGAGAACCAGAAGGTGATCATGATGCCACTGGAGGCCTCCAGCCTGATCGGCTCAATCGGCGGCATCAGCGAACTGGTGAAGCAGGCGCTGGGCAAGCGGGGAGATGCCTGATGGCGTTGCTGCAGCAACTCGACTACTGGCACTGGCTGATCCTCAGCGTGCTGCTGGTAATCCTGGAGATCTTCTCGCCTGGAGTGTTTCTGATCTGGATGGGGCTCGCCGCCGGTCTGGTCGGGCTGCTACTGCTCGCCTTTCCCGAACTCGGCTGGCACTACCAGCTGCTGGGGTTCGCCCCTGTTCAGCGTCGCCAGCATCCTCGCCGCCCGCAGCTTTCTGCTGCGCCATCCGATCCAGACTGATCAGCCGACCCTTAACCGGCGTGGCGAGCAATATCTGGGGAGGAGTTTTACCCTGGAAGATCCGATCATCAACGGTGAAGGCAAGATCCGCGTCGACGACACCACCTGGAAGATCCGCGGCAACGACTGCCCGGGCGGCAGCCAGATCAAGGTCATCGGCGTGGATGGCGTGGTGCTGTTGGTGGAGCAGAGCCGCTAAGCGGCCGGCTGAAACCGAATTTTATCGGCAGCGGTTCAGACCTTGACGTCCACATTCTGCCCAAGGGCACCGTGCGGTTTAGGTACCGAGTTGAGCAGTTCTATCGCCATCTGACCCTGCTCCTCAGTCACCTGTTTCTGCTTTTTCAGCATCGCCGTCACCAGCTGGGAGTTTGTGTCGCCCTGCTGCGGCCGAGCCGCCTGCTGAGCGGCGCCAATGGAGTCGATCATGCCTACACCTCTGTCGATGGATGGGACAATCAGACTATCGGCAGCCAGCAGAATTGTTGAGTAATCTGCCACAGGTCGTGACTCTGCTTCCCCTGCCGGTCAAATAAGCGACCGCAACAGCGCTTCCATCCGCGGCTTGTCAACCGGATGCTTCAGCACCTCATGCAGCGGTAATATCTCATTGAGTTTATCCACATAGTGCCGCTCGGCCGGCTCAACCATCACGATCACCTGAGCCTGCGGGGCATACTTCTGCAGGCTGAAGAGAAACACATCGAGATTGCTGATATTCACCCCGGCGTAATTGTTGCCATAACCATAGAAGAACTCACAGACAACAATATCTGGCGCTCGCCCCTTCAACTGGCTGATCGCCTTGCGCATGGATTTAAAGCTGAACACTTCCAGCCCCAAGCGCTGGCAAAGGGGAGCGAAATCCGGGTGTGTGGGAGATTCAATGATCGAGTAGAGCAGGGGCTGAGACACTCTTTATCACCTTGCCGCCTGCACGGCG
>AASF01001737.1 GCA_000168735.1 Candidatus Endoriftia persephone str. Hot96_1+Hot96_2
GATCCTTGGCACGGGGAATAGTGCCTTCCGGCAACTTCCATATCTTCTCGGCGAATTTGCAATGTGCGTCCTTCTTGACGACGAGGTCAGCCGGCAGACGATGGGTGAAGGTGCCTACCTCGCGGGCGGTGCCACAAGCAGAAGGCTGACCGGTCAGTGAGAAGGGGCTATTGCCAGGCTCGGAGATCTTGCCCCATCAGCAGATGGATGTTGTAGACCAGGCCATTCATCCACACACCACGTGTGTGCTGGTTCATACCCATGGTCCAGTAAGAAGAGACCTTCTTGTTGGGATCGGCATAGGCTTTGGCCCAGACGTTCCAGGTTCTTCTTCGGCACGCCGGACATCTTGCCTGGCTTTTTCAAGGGTGTATTCCGAAACAGCCTTTGCATACTCTTCGAAGCTGACCTTATTGAACTTGCCCTTATTGGGGTTCTTGGCCGCCTTCTGCCTGGGATCACTGGGACGCAGGCCATAACCAATATCAGTCGTCGTGATATTGAAGTTGACATGTTTACCAATGAAGTCCTTGTTATAGGCCTTGTTCTGGATGATGTAGTTGGCGATGTAGTTGGCGATCGCCAGATCGGTCTGTGGTGTAAACACCATGCCATTATCAGCCAGCTCAAAGCAGCGATGCTTATAGGTGGAGAGCACATGCACTTCACAGCCCGGCTTGGTCAGACGCGTGTCGGTAAGACGTGACCAGAGGATCGGGTGCATCTCTGCCATGTTGGCACCCCAGAGCACGAATAGCATCGGCGTGTTCCAGATCGTCATAGCAGCCCATGGGCTCGTCAATGCCGAACCCGCGCATGAAAGCTACCTACAGCAGACGCCATGCCAGTGGCGAGCATTGGGATGCGAGGCTGTTGGAACGAAAGCCCGCCTTGATAAGCTAAGGGCGATTCGCGC
>AASF01001736.1 GCA_000168735.1 Candidatus Endoriftia persephone str. Hot96_1+Hot96_2
CGAATCGCCTTGATCCGCAATTCACCAGCGAGGACCACGCCCGCGCCGACTGTGCCATGCTCTACCGCACCACCGCCCAGTCGCGGTTGTTCGAGGAAGCGCTGATCCAGGCCGGCACCCCCTACCGGGTCTACGGCGGGCTGCGTTTCTTCGAACGCGCCGAGATCAGGAATGCGCTGGCCTACCTACGGCTGCTCAACAATCCTCAGGATGATGCGGCTTTCGAGCCGGGCGGTCAACCAGCCGCCGCGGGGCATAGGGCCGAAGACCCTGGACGGAGTGCGCGCGCATGCGCGGGACTTCGACTGCTCCCTGTGGCAGTGCCAGACGTCGAAATACTGCTGAAGGGTGGTGCGAATGCCGAAGCGGGCCAGCAATGCGCTGCAGGGCTTTCTCGATCTGATCGAGGAGCTGCAGGTGGAGAGCCGCGACATGGCCCTCTCCGACAAGGTGGCCCAAGCACTGGCGATGAGCCGTCTGCCGGAGCACTTCGAGAAGAGTCGCGACGGCAAGGGGCAGGACCGCAAGGAGAACCTGGAGGAGCTGGTCAACGCCTGCCGCCAGTTCAGCTGGGAGGCCCACGAGGACGAGGAGCTGGACGAGCTCTCCACCTTTCTCGCCCACGCTGCGCTGGAAGCGGGCGAGGCCCAGGGCGATGCCTTCGACGATTGCGTACAGCTGATGACGCTGCACTCCGCCAAGGGGCTGGAGTTCCCGCTGGTGTTCCTGGTGGGGGCTGGAGGAGGGGCTGTTTCCCCACAGCATGTCGGCGGATGATCCGGCCCGTCTGGAGGAGGAGCGCCGTCTCTGCTACGTCGGCATCACCCGCGCCATGCAGAGCCTCTATCTTACCCATGCGGAGAGCCGCCCGACTGCACGGGCCAGGAGAACTATCCGATGCCATCGCGCTTCCTGCGGGAGTTGCCGGCAGAGTTGCTGCGTGAGGTGCGCTCTGGGCCGCAGATTACCCAGCCGCTCTACAGTCAGCCAAGTGCGGGTTTTGCCCAGGAGGCGAGCGGCTTCAATCTGGGTCAGCGGGTGGTACACCCCAAGTTTGGCGAAGGGGTGGTGCTCAACGCCGAGGGCCAGGGGCGTTCGGCGCGGGTGCAGGTCAACTTTGAGACAGAAGGGAGCAAGTGGCTGGTGGTGGCCTACGCCAATCTCTCCCCTCTGTAGCTGCAAAATTCGGAAGATCTGCCGATTAGATGCTGAGTAGTAGGCTGAAGCTTGTCTCAGCATGGCAGCAATGAGTCGGGGATTGAGATGATGGAACAACCGCTGGAAAAGAGTCTGGAAGAGGCTGAAGTTGAGGGTAGTGCTGAGAGGGATTCGTATCCCACCCCAGCCGCAGATCCTGGTGGATCTGCATATGCAGATGGCGATGCCCGACTTTTCTCTGGCGGATATCGCTGAGTTGATCTCACGAGATGTCGGGCTCTCCGGCCTTGTGATGAAGGCGGTTAACTCCCCAGTGTTTGGCATGTCGCGCACGGTCAGCTCGATCGATCATGCTATCGGTCTGTTGGGACTCAACAGCCTGGTCAACATTATCAATGCGGTCTCCCTGCAGCAGACTATCGCTGACCAATCGGCAAAGACCCTGAACGCATTTTGGGACAATGCCAGCGAAATGTGGCTGTGTGACGAAAGTGCTGCGATCTCCCGGCGCCTTGATCTGGGATCGGCCGAAGAGGCCTATACCCTAGGCCTGTTCCACAACTGTGGTATCCCGTTGCTGGCGCAGAAGCATGATGATTATCTCAATACGATTGGCCAGGCCTATCAGATGACCGATCAGCGCGGTGACCGATTTTGAAAATCAGATGATAAATTCCAACCATGCGGTGGTGGGATATTACGTGGCACGCTCATGGAAGCTGCCGCTCTATCTCTGTGAGGCAATCGCCGAGCACCATAAAGCCGATCTCAGCCTGCAGAGTGATGAGATCAGCCAGGCCAACAAAAAAAACCTGCTTGCCATCCTCAAACTGGCGACCCACCTCTGTGCCACCTACCGTGTGATTGGCAGCAGCGGTGTCGATCACGAGTTTGAGAACTACGGACAGCCAGTACTGGAGTATCTGGGTATGAGCCAGATCGATCTGGCCGACCTGCGTGACGATCTGATCGACATGGGTCTGGTCACACTCTGATCCGCGCATCCTCCTTGCCAATGACTGAGGCCAATCCCTGTGCTGCGGGCAGACATCTGCTTTAGTCATGCAGTGATAAATCGAAGGCGCTAGAATGGGCACCTTGCCATCGTTGGGCATCTGACTGGAGGATAACTGATGAAGCGTCGCGAGTTTATCAAGGGGCTAGGAGCAGGTGCGCTGGTGACCGGTGGTGCACTGGGTGCTGTGTCACAGGCACAGGCCAAGTCGACTATCAAATGGAAGATGGTCACTACCTGGCCGAAGAATTTCCCCGGCCTGGTGGACTTGGCGCCAATCTGCTGGCCAAACTGATTACCGAGATGAGCGGTGGGCGTTTGCGGGTCAAAGTCTACGGCGCTAAAGAGCTGGTGCCTGCCTTCGAGGTGTTCGATGCGGTCTCCCGCGGCACCGCTGAGATGGGGCACGGTGCGGCCTACTACTGGAAGGGCAAGAGCGAGGCGGCACAGTTTTTCTCCACCGTGCCCTTCGGTATGACCGCGCAGGAGATGAACGGCTGGATGTACTACGGCGATGGCCTCAAGCTGTGGCGTGAACTCTACGATGGTTTCGGTCTGGTGCCTGCCCCCGCCGGTAACACCGGGGTGCAGATGG
>AASF01001735.1 GCA_000168735.1 Candidatus Endoriftia persephone str. Hot96_1+Hot96_2
GATCAGACGCAGGCCAACGGAATCCCCGCTGAGCCCTGCTGGCTGCGAAGCCCATGCGCTGATCTCGACTCGGATCTTATCGCCCACCACTCGAGGGGTGAGTATAAGGCCACGTTGTAACTGTTGGTAATTTGCCTGGTGGGAAAATCCAAACAGGGGGCCAACCACTGTCAGCGCGCCACCCCGATCCAGCCTCCGGCGCTCCTGTTGGCTGATATAGACCTGATGCCCATCCAGCGTCTGCAGCTGCAGTGGCCGGCTCCAGCGGGAGCGGGTGCGATAGCTGTGAGTATGCTGGTTGCCAGCAGGATTGACGTTGCTTAGCTGGAGCAGGAGTCGTCTTGCAGGCCGGTCAAGCTCTCCGATCAGTCTGATAAGCTCCGCCCGCCGTGCAGTCTCTGCCTTGAGCAGCAGACCAGTGCCTGCCGGGCTGATCAGTGCGTCCTGTCCGAGCAGGGGTGCAAGCATCGGGATCAGTGTCTGTGCCGGCTTGGTGCATCAGCGGCACAAACTCAATCGCGGGCTCGGCCCGTCCGCTCAACGGGGAGAAAAGCGCCAGGAATAGTAGTATCCATCGCCGGGTCATCAGGATTGTCTGCCTTCAACTTGTTCAGTCACAGGCAGTATAGCGATTGGATCTTAAAGATAGAGTCGCAACAGCTCCCGGTCCGGTTCACCGCTCTCCCACGCCTCGTTGAAGCGCTCAGCCAGCTGCGCGACCCGCAGGCGGTCATTGAAATCACAGCGGCCCTCGTAGTAGCTGGCCATCTTGCGGTGGATGTAGCCATATTCGTCCGCTAGCAGAAAGTTTTCCAGTGCCTTGAGGAGCGGTTCCCCTGGCCGGCGGATCTCGATGCTGGAGGTGAGGCCGTTGAGCCCAGATGAACCAGTCGATGGCCTTTGCGGCGGATCGTGCGATTGTTCTGCAGCAGGATGCGGATCTGCGAGAAGCGGCTACGCAACGAAAGCTCTTTGATCGCCACAACAAAGTCGCTCTGGTCGTAGAGCGGATGATCCAGGTCGTGACTGAAGATATCGATGGTGCGATGCGCCTGTGTCGCCATGTTCAAGGCAAACTGGGCGAATTCATCTACCGAGGTGAGTGAGATCAGGCCGCTCTCTGCGCCGAGCTGATAGGCGTCAGCTGTCGGTGTGGTTTCCGGTGCCAGTATGATCATTCTTCTTCCTTATTAATCTTCCTTATCAAGCCGCATGCTCAAATGGGGAATGCCCGCATCCATGAAAGACCTCTCCCTCTGGGTGGAAGCCGAATCGTCGATAAAAAGCGACTGCGTGGGTTTGGGCGTGCAGAAAGCAGGCTGGAAAACCCTGTTGTTCGGTGAGTTGAAGCAGCTCTCTGAGCGTTGCGCTGCCGACTCCCATGATTGCGCCAGGACCGCAACACCGACATGCGACCGATCTGCCCGTTGGGAAGTAGCCGCGCACAGCCGATGGGCTGACCGTCCGGGGTTTCTGCCAGCAGATGCAGTGCCGTCTCGTCGAGACCGTCCCACTCTAGTTCGGGCGGCACCTGTTGCTCCTTGATGAAGACCGTCTCGCGGAGCTGTTTGAGTGCCTCCGCACTCGCTGGCCAATCGGCCTGCCGCAGTTGAAACTGGGTGCTACTCATCGTCGAAGATGAGGTGGTTTGTCATTGTAGAGGTCACACACAAGCTGCAGGCAGTCGGGCTGTTCCAGCCAGTTCTCCAGATAGCCGAAGTGGAGCAAGCGATGATGGGTGAGGATGGCGAGAAAGTCCCCTGATTCAGAGGGGAGTTGATACTCTTCGCCATTCACGAACAGGCTGTCCCTGGCCTTGGCTGCCGCGACTGAACAGCATGCGCGAGTA
>AASF01001734.1 GCA_000168735.1 Candidatus Endoriftia persephone str. Hot96_1+Hot96_2
AACGAAGTTCGCCCTTGATCAGTTTCTGCGCAAGACTTGGGGGGATGAGCTGCACCCGGTTACCAGCAGCCACTCGAAGTACCGCAAGCCAGACCAGGCCGAACTGCGCCAGCAGCTGACGCCGCTGCAGTTCAGAGTAACCCAGGAGGAGGGCACCGAGCCGGCTTTTGACAATGAGTACTGGGATGAGAAGCGCGAAGGTATCTATGTCGACCGGGTCAGCGGCGAACCGCTCTTCTCCTCCCACGACAAATATGACTCCGGCACCGGCTGGCCCAGCTTTAGCCGGCCGATCAATGATGCAGCGATCGTCGAGCAGCAGGACTACAAGCTGATTATCCCGCGTACTGAGGTGCGCAGCCGCTATGGCGACTCGCATCTTGGCCACCTGTTCGACGATGGTCCTGAGCCCACCGGCAAGCGCTACTGCATCAACTCTGCCTCACTGCGGTTCGTCGCCAAAGAGCAGCTTGTCGAGAAGGGTTACAGTGAGCTGGAGGCGCTGTTTCGCGAGTGATTCGTATGGCAGCGTCACTGGCGGTGCGATCACTCTGGGATCGACTCTTGCTGCCAGTGGCTTCCTGTCCAGTGCTCTCAATCAACCCGATCCTGAACCGACTGCTGTAACCGAAAGTCCTGCCTCACAGCGGGTGTCGCATCTCAAAATCCTCCTGGAAGCACTGCTCCGAGACACCTCTCGGTGATCACCGCACTGCCTAGCAGCAGCCAGTCAGGGAGCTTCAGCTGGCGGGCTGGGCTGTCCTTGCTGAGTGATCCGCCAGGGCCAGCCGGTGAACCTGCTGGATGGCTTCATGATAAATCTCACACAATATGTTGTGGTCAAAATGCAATAATTGTCTATATATTGTGCTCACAACTATTGTTTGAGGAGATGGAAGATGACCGCAGGCATCGCCAACAGCCCGCTCTACCTACCGACCAAGGTACGCAAGCGCGACGGTAGCGAGGTCGATTTTGATCTCGACAAGATTAGAACGGCGATCCGCTTGGCCGGTCAGGCCAGTGGCGAGTATGAAGATGCTGAGGCGCAGCTGCTCACTGCCCAAGTGTTGAAGGTGCTGACCCACACCGGGTACCGCGAGCATGTGCCCGATATTGAGCGTATCCAGGATATCGTCGAGCAGGTGCTGATCAGCTCTAACCATCTGAAGACTGCCCGCGCCTACATCGTCTATCGTGAGCAGCACAAGAAGCTGCGTGAAGATCGCCGAACCCTGGTGGATGTCTCAGCCTCGGTGAACGAATATCTGGATCAGGCTGACTGGCGGGTCAACGCCAACGCCAATCAGGGCTACTCCCTGGGTGGGTTGATCCTCAACAGCTCGGGCAAGATGATCGCCAACTACTGGCTCAATCATGTCTATCCGCCTGAGGCGGGAGAGGCGCACCGCGAGGGGGATATCCATATCCATGACCTCGACATGCTGGCCGGCTACTGCGCTGGTTGGTCGCTGCGCACCCTGCTCCACGAAGGGCTCAATGGGGTGCCGGGCAAGGTGGAGGCGGGACCGCCGAAACACATGTCTTCCGCCGTGGGGCAGATCGTCAACTTTCTCGGCACCCTGCAGAACGAGTGGGCCGGGGCGCAGGCCTTCAGCTCCTTCGACACCTACATGGCCCCCTTCGTGCGCAAGGATAAGCTCAGTTACGCGCAGGTGCGACAATACATCCAGGAGCTGATCTACAACCTCAATGTGCCATCGCGCTGGGGCACCCAGACCCCCTTCACCAACCTGACCTTCGACTGGGTCTGCCCGGAGGATCTGCGTGAACAGGTGCCAGTGATCGGCGGTGAGGAGCAGTCCTTCAGTTATGGTGATCTGCAGGCGGAGATGGATCTGATCAACCGCGCCTACATCGAGGTGATGACCAAAGGTGACGCCAAAGGGCGGGTCTTCACCTTCCCGATCCCCACCTACAACATTACCCCCGACTTTCCCTGGCAGAGCGAAAACGCCGAGCGGCTGTTCGCGATGACCGCCAAGTATGGCCTGCCCTACTTTCAGAACTTCCTCAATTCTGAGTTGAAACCGAACATGGTGCGCTCCATGTGCTGCCGGCCTGCAGCTCGACCTGCGCGAACTGTTGAAGAGAGGCAATGGCTTGTTCGGCTCGGCGGAGCAGACTGGCTCGCTGGGGGTAGTCACCATCAACTGTGCGCGCCTGGGATACCTCTACAAAGGGGATGAGGCCGCACTAATGCAGCGGCTCGACGAACTGCTTTGCCTCGCCCGCTCGCAGTCTGGATATCAAACGCAAGGTGATCCAGCGCCACATGGACGCCGGCCTTTTCCCCTATACCAAGCGCTATCTAGGCACTCTGCGCAACCACTTCTCCACCATCGGGGTGAAACGGTATCAACGAGATGATCCGCAACTTCAGCGCTGATCA
>AASF01001733.1 GCA_000168735.1 Candidatus Endoriftia persephone str. Hot96_1+Hot96_2
AACGAATCGCCCTTGATCAAGCTTGATCCCTACATCAACTGTCGATCCGGGCTACCATGAGCCCGTTTCAGCATGGCGAGGTGTTCGTCACCGAAGCATGGTGCTGAGACAGATCTCGATCTGGGTCACTATGAGCGCTTCGTGCGCACCACCATGGGTGAAGAACAACAACTTTACCACCGGGTCAGATCTACGACACGCGCTGATTCGCAAGGAGCGTCGCGGCGACTACCTGGGCTGGTACGGTGCAGGCTGATTCCCCACATCACCAACGAGATCAAGGAGAGTGTGCTGCTCGGTGCGGGTGATGCCGACGTCTGTCTGGTGGAGATCGGCGGCACTGTGGGTGACATCGAGTCGCTGCCGTTTCTCGAGGCGATCCGCCAGATGGGGGTGGAGCTTGGCCATCAGCACGCCCTTTTCATGCATCTGACTCTGGTGCCCTACATCAAGGTGTCGGGCGAGATCAAGACCAAGCCGAACCAGCAACTCAGTAAAAGAGCTGCGCTCCATCGGCATCCAGCCCGACATCCTGGTCTGCCGCTCGGAAAAACCGCTGCCCGAGGGCGAACGCAAGAAGATCGCCCTGTTCACCAATGTGGCGGAAGAGGCGGTTTTCTCCGCGGTGGATGCCGACTCGATCTACCGCATCCCGTTGATGCTGCATGCGCAGAACCTCGACGAGGTGGCGGTCAAGCTGCTGGGGCTGGATCTGCCTGCCGCCGACCTTAGCGAGTGGCAGGGCTACATAGACGGCTACGATGCCCTGCATGACGAGGTCCACGTGGCGATGGTGGGCAAATATGTGCATCTCACCGAAGCCTATAAGTCGCTCTCCGAGGCGCTCACCCACGCTGGCGTACATACTGGCAGCAAGGTGAAGATCCACTATATCGACTCCGAAAAGCTGGAGCAGGATGTGGGCGACCAACTGCAGGGGATGGATGCGATTCTGGTCCCCGGCGGCTTTGGCGAGCGTGGTGTGGAGGGTAAGATCGCTGCCGTCCGCTTCGCCCGCGAACAGGGCATCCCCTACCTGGGTATCTGTCTTGGCATGCAGGTGGCGGTGATCGAGTACGCGCGCAACGTGGCCGGTCTGACAGACGCGCACAGCACCGAATTCAATCCCGATTCCCCGAATCCGGTGATCGCCCTGATCACCGAGTGGCTGAATGCCGACGGTAAGCGCGAGCAACGGGATGAGAACTCCGACTTGGGCGGTACCATGCGTCTGGGTGGCCAGGAGTGTCGTCTGGAGCCCGACAGCAAGGTACGTGAACTCTATGGCGAGGAGGTGATCGTCGAGCGCCACCGTCATCGCTACGAATTCAACAACAGCTATCTCGACCGCATCGTCACCGCCGGCATGAAGATCGCCGGTCGCTCCATCGACGGCCGTCTGATGGAGATCGTCGAGATCCCCGACCATCCCTGGTTTATCGCCTGTCAATTCCACCCGGAGTTCACCTCCCGGCCTGCGCTATGGGCATCCACTCTTCTCCGGCTTCATCGAGGCGGCGCGCAAACACCGGGATGCGACAGCATGAACCTGTGTGGCTTCCCCGTCGGTCTCGATCAGCCGCTGTTTCTGATCGCTGGTCCCTGCGTCATCGAGAGTGAACAGCTGGCGCTGGATACCGCCGGCCAGCTGCAGGAGATCACCACAGCGCTGGGCATCCCCTTCATCTACAAGTCATCGTTCGACAAGGCGAATCGCTCCTCTGCCGGCAGCTACCGCGGCCCCGGTATGGAGCAGGTGCTGAAGATCCTGGAGCAGGTCAAGTCGAGCCTGGGGCTGCCGCTGCTGACCGATGTGCATGAGGATACCCCGCTGGATGAGGTCGCCGCGGTGGTCGATGTGCTGCAGACCCCGGCATTCCTCTGCCGTCAGACCAATTTTATCCAGGCCGTGGCTCGCCAGGGGCGGCCGGTAAATATCAAGAAGGGGCAGTTTCTTGCCCCCTGGGATATGAAAAACGTGGTCGACAAGGCGCGGGCAGTGGGCAACGAGCAGATTATGGTCTGCGAGCGCGGCGTTTCCTTCGGCTACAATAACCTGGTCTCCGACATGCGCGCCTTGGCGGTGATGCGTGAGACCGGTTGCCCGGTGGTGTTCGATGCCACCCATTCGGTGCAGCTGCCGGGGGGGCAGGGCAGCAGTTCGGGCGGCCAGCGCGAGCATGTGCCGGTGCTAGCGCGGGCAGCGGTGGCGGCGGGGGTGTCCCGGCACTCTTCATGGAGACCCATCCCGATCCGGAGCAGGCGCTCAGTGATGGTCCCAACTCCTGGCCAGCTGGACAAGCTACAGAGGCTGCTCGAAACGCTGCTGGAGATCGACCGGACGGTTGAAGCGGCATGGTTTTGCCGAGCTGGCGCTGCAGTGACGGCCGGGGCGGAAAGCTGACGCCCTGCTGCCTAACCTCCAAAAACCAAAAGTTTTCTGATTCGATAGACGGAGACAAAATGTCCGAGATTGTTGATATTCGCGGTCGGGAGATCCTCGACTCACGCGGCAACCCCACCATTCGAGGCCGATGTGATCA
>AASF01001732.1 GCA_000168735.1 Candidatus Endoriftia persephone str. Hot96_1+Hot96_2
TTAAACGAATTCGCCCTTGATCAAGGATTAATGTCGTGGGGTCAGAAGAGTTCCTGCTTCGTTATATCGTGGTCGTGCAGCGTCTACCTAGACTGATCTCCGAATAGCTGACCACCCTGTTGCAGGCCATTCTCTTTGGGCGTGGATAGAGCGCCCGGTCGGCTTGGTACGATCAGGTCAGTAGCGCAGTAACTTGGGAGCTGACCGGCGGTAAAGCCCCGATACTGACGGTCACCTGGGCCCCACAGCAGGGACAGTTGTAGGAAGGCAATGGTCTCGCGCAAAACGTTCTTGCCGCGGCCCTTGCGCCCACCATCAGCCAGTGGTCTCTGTCATCAGCACGAGTAAATTCTTCACCGCCGCAAGCGGAATAGGATGTCGGTATAGCGGAAAGTGCGCTCCATCAGTTGCGCAAATATGCAGTAATACCTCATCGCCGTAGAGTGTGGCCTGTAGTGTATTCGTTGATCCTGTTTGAAGTGGTCGATGTCCAACACGGCCAGCCAGGCGCAGTTACTCCCTACCTCTGTCTGCATCTGGGCGATCTTCATCAGATGGTTTTCAAAGGGTTTCCCGGTTCATTAGGCACGGTGAGTTTGTCACGCTCCTTGGCGTCAATAATCTGCGTTTGGTTGGTGTAGAGTTCAATGATCTGCAGCAGATCGACCCGCTGCCTAGGGGAGAATGATTCCCCCTCCACGGCGACCAGCCGGGCTGGGTTGATCCCGCTTTTGACCGGAAATACCAGCCGCACACCCTGAGCTTCCTGTTGCTTTACTTCGACCGGGCTATTGTCCAGCAGGCACTGGGTGAGTCCGCTCTCACTGCCGATGGAGAGGGCATCCCTCGACAGACCGTTGCAGAATTTCCTGACCACTGCGCCGCTTAGATCGGCATCTGGACCCTTAATGCGTTGCTTGGTGAAGACCTCATACACCGTGGCGTTTGTGACATAGGGGAGCCCCTGCAGGATCTGGATGACCTGGCTGCTGAGTGCATGGCCATCGCTCTGCCGCGTCAGAGCCAGTGCGGCATGAATGGCAAAGTGTTCAGAGTCCATGTGTTCTCCTTGTTATGGAAATAGTATCGTCCCATGCCGATAAATATTTACATTGATGTGCCGGTGAACTCCTCGTGGCCGTGGGGAGAGACGATGCCAATAAAAACAAAAGGTGGTTTGCAGCGTTGTCTCTTGTTCGTTTTGTCGCGTGTTGTGCTGGTATCCATCGGCAGTATTGCCGCTCAGGGCGCAGCATCCTGGTTTAGCCTCGATCTGGCTAATGCCGAGGCGCGGTCTCCTCCGCGCCAGATTGCCGACCTGTACTACGAAAAGATAGTGGTGGTGGAGGACAATATCACCACCTGGTTGGTGGCCCAGGGCATGCTGGTGAAGTTTGGCATTAACATGGATCTGACTTCCAACGTGGGAATAGTCGATTACTGCCCTCGAGCAGCCTTCCTACGACCTGGTGTTCATGGATTGCCAGATGCCGGTGCTGGATGGGTATGACGCCATCCAGCGGATTCGTGATCGCTATCGCTGATTAAGGAGCCTCTGAACAAGTCATGCCATCCCGGTGATTGTCATGACTGCTAATGTAATGCCAGGGGGACCGGGATAAGTGCATCGTCGTAAGCATGGACGATCATTGCCAAGTCGGTGGACTCAACGAAATTACGACGGGCACTGGAGCAGTGGCTGCCTGATCGTTGTCATCCAGGCTGACAAATGGGCCGGCGACAAATTTGAATGAGCATCGAGGCGTAGACGATTTCTGAAGTTCTGATCAAGGGCGAATTCGTTT
>AASF01001731.1 GCA_000168735.1 Candidatus Endoriftia persephone str. Hot96_1+Hot96_2
AAACGAATCGCCCTTGATCCTCAACAGCGTCGAGGATATTCGGAATGGTCCACACAATGAAGAACCCACTAACTCTCTTCATGAAAGGCCTGATAGCATCAGATCGCGCCAGTTTCAGGCTAACCCCATCGACCCGTGCGATATCCTCGACCCCGGCCCGGGTCAGCTCCTGCAATCCACCAAACTGCTTCAACAGCCGCTGCCGGCGCTTTGGACCGAGTCCCCGGCAACGCCTCCAGCACCGAGGTCTTACGACTGCGGGCGCGGCGCTGGCGATGACCCGTAATCGCAAACCGATGTGCCTCATCACGGATCTGCTGCACCAGGTGCAGCGCAGGTGAATCCGCCGGCAGTATAATTGGCGTGCTATCGGCCGAACAAGAAGAGCTGCTCCATGCCCGCCTTGCGGTCCGGCCCTTTCGCCACCCCCACCAGGGCTCAGTCCAGCGATACCCAGCTCGACCAGAATCTCATGCGCCGTGCTCAGCTGCCCTTTGCCACCGTCAATGAAGAGGATATCAGGCAACGCCACCTCCCCCTTCTTGATGCGGGTATAGCGCCGCTCCAGCGCCTGGCGCATCGCCGCATAGTCATCGCCGGGTGTGATGCCATCGATATTGAAGCGGCGGGTAATCCGATTTGAGCGGGCCTTCGGCATTGAACACCACGCAGGAGGCGACCGTTTTCTCTCCGCGAGTATGGCTGATATCAAAGCACTCCATACGCGACGGCGACTCATCCAGCCCCAGCGCCTGCTGCAGTCGCTCGAGCCGCCCCTGCATATCGATGCGGCTGGCGAGCCGCGCCTTCAGTGCCAGTTCAGCGTTGTTCAGCGCCATCTGCAGCCAACGTGCCCGCTCACCGCGCAGCCGATGACTGATGCGCACTCGCCGCCCCGCCTAGTTCGCCGGAGCACCCTGCTCCCNAGCAGGGGGTTCTGATCTTCACCAGCATGACTGAGGATGATCTCCGCCGGCACCGCCTTTTCCAGATAGTACTGGGCGACGAAAGCGGAGAGCACCGCCCCCGCCTCTGCGCCAGCGGGTATTGCGGGAAAGAAGGCCTTGTTACCCAGATTGCGACCGGCGCGGATAAAGAATACCTGGACGCAGGCGGTCCCCCGCTTGCAGCGCCACCGCGACGACTATCCAGATCGCCCCGTTCGCCGCTGACATACTGACGTTCCTGGATCAAGG
>AASF01001730.1 GCA_000168735.1 Candidatus Endoriftia persephone str. Hot96_1+Hot96_2
CCCTTGATCAGGCGCAGAGTCCAGCCGGCCATGGCCGACTACTTCAATCAGGGCGGACGTGCCGTCTACCGCTGGTTCAAAACCCAGAAGCTGGCTCAGGCCGACTTCTCCGACTGCCCTAAGCGTTTCACCAACGTCAACACCCATGCGCAACTGCGCCAGCTGGAGCAGCAACTCAGCCGTCAGAACCCTGGCGATTAGCGACTACGCCGCGGTTTCGCACGCGCTGTTGCTGCTGCCGACCAGGGATCATCGGGCCAGTAGTGTTTCGGGTAGCGTCCCTTCAACTCCTTCTTGACCTCGGCATAGGTACGTTCCCAGAAGCCCCGCAGATCCTGGGTTACCTGAATCGGACGCTGCGCGGGCGAGAGCAGATGCAGCATCAGCTGAACCCGCCCACCACAGAGTGACGGCGTTTCACCCAGCCCAAACATCTCCTGCAGACGCACCGCCAACACCGGCGCCTTTCCCATCTCGTAGTACAGCGGAATACGCGAACCACTCGGCACCTGGAGGTGGGTTGGTGCCAACCGATCGAGTTCCCTCTGCTGATCCCAACTGAGCAGGCTCAACAGGGCCCCGTGCAGATCGATCTTTTGCAGCTGAGAACGCCGTGAGATCCCATCCAGCCAGGGCGCCAGCCAGACTCGCGGGGTCGCAACAAGCCCGGGCTTCCGAGAGGTCGGGCCACTCTTGATTCGGCGCAGCAGCACGCAGGCAGTCGACACTGGCCAGCCACTGCCGCAACTTGTCATTCCAGGGGTAACGCAGCCAATCCCAGCTGACGGATCCCCTCCAGCATCGCGCGGCGCACCGCCTCGGCATCGGGCCGTTCCAGCACCCGCATAGAGAGCACCAGCGCCCGCCAGACTGCTCCTCCTCTGTGCAGACAACCGCCTGCTGCGCGGCATCCCACTCGATCCGTTCCCGCAGCTCCAGCTCAACACCCGGGAAGGGCGCGGAAATCTTCGCCTACAGCAATCTCCGCGGCCAGCATCACCCGCCCCTCGGTTCGACCAGCATCGAGCTGTGCCGCCACGATAAACGGAGCAGCGGACAGCGGAATCATTCTCACTCAAGCAGCGCGCCACGCCCAGATGTCAGCCCGGAAGCGCCCATGAGCGGTGCTGTTGCGCAATCCGGTCAGGATAGGCCATCGCCAGCAGTGCGGCAGTGCCGCTCACCCCGGCGCTCTGCATGCCCGCGCCACTCACCCAACAACCGCTGCCAATGGCGGCTGCTCCGGTCGACCCGACTGCTGGCCGCCACGTCCAGCTCTGCCCCTTTCCGATGCCGTCGACGCCACTGTTCGAGCAGTGCCAGACGCAGATCCACATCCACCTGGCGCGCCCCGGCCCCGGTACGCAGCAGATCCCGCTCGCTCAACAACGCCGCCAGATCACAGGCAAGACTGCGATCCGCCGGCGAACCCGCACAGAGCACCATATGGGCGAGGCGCGGGTGCAATGGCAGGGCTGCCATCTGCTTGCCGATCGCAGTCAGACGACCTTGCCGGTCCAGCACCCCTAGCCGGATCAGCAGATCGCGGGCCTGAGCATAAGCCGCAGCCGGAGGCGGATCGAGCCAGCGCAGATCGTCTGGGGCCTGTATGCCCCACTGCGCCAGCTCCATTGCCAGCGGTGCCAGATCAGCCTCGCGGATCTCTGCCAGATGCTGCGCCGGCAGGCTGGCGTGGCGTGACTCGCTCCACAGCCGATAGCAGCGCCCCGGCCCAAGCCGCCCTGCCCGCCCGGCACGCTGATCCGCCGCCGCGCGGGAGACCGGCAGGGTCTCCAGCCGGGTCAGACCCAGCCCTGGCAGGAACCGCGGCCGCCGCGAAGTAACCACTGTCGAGCACCGGCGCTGACCCCCTCGATGGTGAGTGAGGTCTCGGCAATGGAGGTAGCCAGCACAACCCGGTGACGTCCCCCCTGGATCCGGCTGGATCGCCCGATCCTGGGCGGCGCGATCGAGATCACCATAGAGGGGACAGAGCATCACCTCAGAGTCACTTCCCAAGCGCTGCTGCAGTAGCAAAAGGGTCCGGCGAATCTCACCGATACCAGGCAGAAACAGCAGCAGGTCACCCGACTCCTGCGGCAACAGCTGCAGCACTGCGGCGGCAACCGCCTCCGCAATGCGACGGCCACGGGGAGGATCGCCAAGATAGTGGAGCTCTACCGGGTAGCAGGTTCCTTCGCCGACCACCAGCGGCGCGCCCTCGAGTAGTTCCGAGACCGCCGTCGCATCGAGGGTGGCCGACATCACCAGCAGCCGCAGTTCTTCCCGTAGCGCCCCTTGCACATCCAGCGCCAGCGCCAGAGAGAGATCCGCATGCAGGCTGCGTTCATGGAATTCATCGAAGATCAGCAGTCCGATCCCACGACAGCTCGGGGTCACGCTGCAGCAGGCGGGTCAGCACCCCTTCGGTGACCACCTCGATGCGAGTTCGGCGCGATAACCTTGGTAATCGAGGTGGATGCGGAATCCGACCGTCTCACCGACTCGCTCCCCAAGCAGATCCGCCATCCGCGCGGCGGCAGCCCGGGCGGCCAGACGGCGGGGTTCGAGCAACAGGATCTTCTGCCCCGCCAGCCAGGGCTCGTCGAGCAGGCGCAGCGGCACCAGGGTAGTCTTGCCGGAACCGGGTGGAGCGGAGAGGACTGCGCGACTGCCATCGGCGAGGCAGCACTGCAGAGCATCGATCACGCTTTCTATGGGGAGTTCAGACATCAGGCGAATGCTCGCAGCCGTCAGTGCTCTGCGGGCAGCAAAACCACCTACCGTTCATCAAGCGGGGAGCTTGGCAACCCCGATGTGTGCCTCGGGGTGATGGTTGAGTATCAGCTCCCTGATCTTGTCGACACGTTGCCTGGGGATATCCACCATCAACAGGATCTCTCCTGCTTCGATGGCCCGCTGAAAGGCATCCAGATCGTGATTGTGTTCGTGACTGGAGAGCAGCGCCGAAACCACTGCGCCAAAACCGGCGCCAGCCGCCGGCCCTACCAGCAGGGCACCGTCAGCCAACACCAGTCCAGCCGGCGGAAAAC
>AASF01001729.1 GCA_000168735.1 Candidatus Endoriftia persephone str. Hot96_1+Hot96_2
GGCGAATTGAATTAGCGGCGCGAATCTACCTTAGCTTGAATAAAAACAGCTTGCCTTCAACTGTCGGTTTTTTTGTAGCGCTAACGCCAGCCATAACCGGACGCAGAAAGCAGAGCGAAGCGGCGCTTTTTGCGGTCCGAGTTTATGGCCTTGTTAGCAATTATTTGTGATGTCGTCAAACCAAAGATGCCCTCTGAACTTATTGGCCTCTAAATGTATTGCTGTTCTCAAACGTTGTGCCTCTACTTGGATAGCTGAGAGCCTTTCCTGCATTTCTTCTGCTGTTGAATAAAACAACTCATCCTCATAATCCAGGCAGTGAGTTATGCCCTTGTGACTTAAGAAATTTCGTTCGTCTTTGAATCTATTCAGTTCTTTTACGAGATCTTCGTTGTCACTCAATTTTTTGAACGTTTGAATAAGGCGCTCTAAAGATGAATCTGCAAAATCATCGCCTTTCATCTTGCAATGGCAATCTCCCATCAATGCACTTAGCGGCGAGTTGGAGTGCTTCAGTAATGTAAAGCTTCAATTCTTGCTCGACCAGCTGGCAGACCGACAGCGCATGGGCAACTTTCAGGTAAAATTCATCTTCGTTCATGCTTTTTGATGGCTAACGCCGCAAATCACCGGCAGCCAAAAGATGCAGAGCGAGGTACGAGCGGCGCAGCTTTTGGCTGTCCGAGTGTATTTGCCTTGGTTATGGCTCGTCATCTTCTTCGTCTGTTTCAGGATTGCCGGGCGCCCATACTTGCGCTGAATTAATTTAATCCTCTTTCTAAGTTCATCCAATTCCGAGTAACGCCTTAGGTTAATAAGCTCTTGAATGCTGTCATTTCCAAGGGGAATATCTTTAAAAGAATCGCTGTAAGATTTATCAAGAATATCCTTTAACTTGGAAAGGCTGTTATTATCCAATGCCTTTTTCAGTTCGTTGTGCCCTTGGAGTTCTTTCAACGCTCTCTGAGATAAAGCGAAAGGATGCAAATGATTGGTTATATTTATTTATGTCATTTAGAAACTGGTTTTTTAGTAGCTCACGCAATCTTACTTTATTGTCGAAATATTCACCTGCGTCACTAATAGATTCCTCTTTAATGTCAACCTCAAGCAATTTTCTCCCGCTATCAAGAAACCCAGATGTGTTATACATCGCAAAAATCTCTATCGCACCTTCTTTACATATTTCTTCCCTAAGTTCTGCACGAGGCCCAATACTCTTCTCGCCACGTGAGTTTATGACGTACCACCAATCTTCTTTAGCATCATCAGTAACGAAAATTACTGCTTTGATGTTTTCTTCTTTTGACTTCTCAATTAGTTGCTTCCAGACTATCAAATCACCGTACTGACGGTCGTATTCCAGCCCAGAATATACAAACCTTGAATCATCCTTGTTTCCCTTTGATGCATCTTTATATCCAGGCGGAACTTTGTGCTTATACGCGATTTTCCCCTTCTTTAAACATCTCGTCTAATATATCTTGACTTTCCGGCGGCTCTCCTATCTTTCCATCAAATAGTGTATTTAACTTCTCTCTAATCTCATCATGACCTCGCACACACGGCTGTTTCTTGTCCCAATGAGAAGCTGATTTCTTGTAGTCAGTCTATATGTTTTCTTATATCTTTATGAAGCTAAGGGCGAATTCGTT
>AASF01001728.1 GCA_000168735.1 Candidatus Endoriftia persephone str. Hot96_1+Hot96_2
CCCTTGATCCTCGATGATATCCCAGCCCAGATCGGCCTCACCCAGAGCGTAGATCTCCCGGATCAGTTCGGCATCCTCCGGGTGCAGCAGCAGCCTGACGTTGCGCGAGGAGACTGGCAGGATCGCCAGTGCTTCACGCACCACACCGACGATCTGATTCGGATCGGCACGCACCTCGCGCCGCACCAGCTGGCGCACCATCGCAATAACCAGGGTCACCAGTTCCTCCTCCACCGCTCTATCAAGTTCTCGCAACGGCTCGTCGAGCAGGCTGAGCTGCCGTTCCAGGCGCGCAATATGCTGCTTGCATCTGCTCGCGCCCCTGCTGCAGCGCCCTCCTTGTGACCGAACTCAAAGCCATCTTCCTTGCCCTTCTCGAAACCCTCTTCATACGCTTGCTGACGAACCGCCTCCAGCTCCTCAGCAGTGGGCGGAGCCGGCAGCTCTGCATCCTCCATCTCGACCTCATCCGCCGGGCGCTCTGGCTTGCGTTCTCCCTCCATTTCGGGAGGCAGCCAGGGCCGGATCTCATCCGTCTGCTGTTCCGGCCGCAGTTTAGACGAACTCATCACCGCCACCTCCCAGCATGATCTCACCAGCGTCGGAAAGTCGGCGTGCCACCTGCAGGATCTCCTTCTGCGCCGCCTCTACGTCACTCAGTTTGGTCGGCGCTGCCGCCTCCAGATCGTCCGCCAACATCTCTGCGGCGCGCTTCGANCCATATTCTTGAATATCTTCTCCTTGAGCCCCTCATCCGCTGCGCGCAGCGCCAGCAGCAGCTGTTCGGAGGCGACCTCTCGCAGCAGTGTCTGGATGCCACGATCATCCACATCGATCAGGTTTGTCGAAGACGAACATATTGTCCTGCAGTTCATGCCCCAGATCCGCATCAGCCTCCATGATCTCGTCCATTACCTGGCTCTCGACTGCACCATCGAGCAGGTTGAGAATGCTGGAGGCGGTATCTATCCCGCCCAGGTTGGAGGATTTGACGTTGGTGGCGCCAGAGAACTGCTTCTGCCAGGATCTCGTCCAGCTCCTGCAACCCCTTGGGCTGGATACCGTCGAGGGTGTCGATGCGCATTATAATGTCGGTGCGGATCAG
>AASF01001727.1 GCA_000168735.1 Candidatus Endoriftia persephone str. Hot96_1+Hot96_2
CTGAGCTGATCAGGCAATGGCGAGAGGGTCCCCACTCAGCCACTTCAAGGGTCGGTTGCAACAAGCTGCCACGGCGATCGACACGAAAACTCAGCCATAAAGGCGAGAAAAGATCAAAGTTGTACCGCATGCCACGAAGGCCCCGCCAGCCACAGTTACGCCACATCCAAACACGGCATCATCACACGCCTCGAAGAGGCCCGGCAGGATTGGCGACAACCCTTGCAACGCGGTAACTACCGGACGCCTGGTTGCAGCTACTGCCACCTCCATGGCGGCGACCATGGCGACACCATGGCACCTGCTCGCGGCCCCGAAGTGCGCCAATGGATCTGCACCGGATGTCACAGCCCTCGCTATATTCGTGAGCAGTTTGCCAACGGAAAACGCCAGCTGGAGATTGCCGATCTCAAGCTGACAGAGGGAAAAGCATTGATCGACTCTGCTGATAACGTGCCGCCTGATGCACTGTTAAAACTACGGCAGTGGGCCTGAGGCCACCACCGGCAAAATATCCTCCTGGGAGTCGGGCATCAATCCCCGGATTATCAATGGTGGTATGGTCAACCGGCACTGGATGGCGACCTAATCCGAATTCGCGATGCCATTACCGAGTCCCATCGGCGCAAGACATTAGCAAGGCCGATACAATCAGATCCCCATGCAACTAAAAGCATCAAGCGAGAGAGGCCAATAATTTTTGGCTCTTTCTGGAATTAAGTGGGTAGCCGCTCAGCATAAGCCCGCCTCGTAAAGGGTGAGGCCGGTAGATGGGGGAGCTTTCCAACAATCAGTAAGCCACCATGATCGGGCTTCGGAATGTCCTGTAGCCTCTGGCTCTTGCCTTGGCGACCTGAATCAGCGAGTTGATGCCTTCCATACACCCATTACTCAGGTGCAATGTGAATCCATTAAGGATGCCGATGAGATGCCCCTTGATGGTGGTCGCCAGTTTCTTCATCTGGGGGACTCAACATCTGTCTGCACAGCGTGATCACCAGCGTCTCGAAGAACGGAGTAAACCCGGTTGAGGGCGAGCCCAAGGCGCATCAACCTGTGTCGTCTTACCGCACTGCTTACAGCGCACCCGCCGGCAAGTTGGCATGGAGGTAGGCTTCATTGAGGGCGTTGCTCCAGATGCTCCAACCGATCGTCATGCCGATAACCAAACAAAGTTACCCACACAATCTGCGATTGAGCCACAAGTCTTCGTCAATCTTGACAGGACCCGGGAGGATGCGAAGAGCACAACCGCTGTTGATGCACCTAGGGACAAGGAGGCCAAATAAAATGCTTAATGACATTGGGCCTTCATTTGCAAACTTGAAGGCCAATTTAAAACAATTGAGAGGAAAAAATCACATCAAATTCCCGAACTACTTACCGCATTTAAGAATAATTTATGATATGTATCATAAGACAGCCCATTCACCTTGATGCCAAAATTATATTCTTCAGCATTAATAGCGTCAGCAATATAATTGTTTGTGCTCACATCATAATGCGATCCATCATATGTTCTACTTTTGTCTCTTGTAATATATGAGGGTAGAGAAAAATCGTACAATGC
>AASF01001726.1 GCA_000168735.1 Candidatus Endoriftia persephone str. Hot96_1+Hot96_2
GATCAGGGTCGCGGTGTAGACCAGCAGACGGGTCGAGGCGGCCTCTTCCAGGTCGTGATCCTTAAGCGAACGCAGCGCATTCGCGAGGATCACTAGGCGTCTGGCAAGGGTCTCATCGATGTCAGTCTCGCCGATCAGCACCTCCTGCTCCAGCTCAGCATTGGGAAAATCGAAGCTGGCAGCGAGAAAGCGCTGGCGGGTGCTCGGCTTCATCCCCTTCAACAGATTCTGATAGCCAGGGTTGTAGGAGACCACCAGCATAAACTCCGGCGGGCGCATGCAGGGTCTCGCCGGTGCGCTCAATGGGCAGGATACGCCGGTCGTCGGTGAGCGGGTGCAGCACCACCCGTGGTGTCCTTGCGCGCCTCCACCACCTCATCGAGATAGCAGATGGCTCCTTCTCTTACCGCCCCGGGTCAGCGGACCGTCGCTCCAGAAGGTGCCGCTCTCGCCGATCAGATGGCGCCCGACCAGGTCAGCGGCAGTCAGATCGTCGTGGCAGGCCCACCGTATAGACAGGACGTCCCAGCTTGGCCGCCATGTAGTTAATAAAACGGGTCTTGCCGCAACCGGTCGGACCTTTGATCAACATCGGCAGCTGATGTTTATAGGCGTGCTCGAACAGGGCGATCTCATTGCCCTGTGGCTTGTAGAAAGGCAGCTCAGTCAATGTGGGGCCTATTAGATTAAGAGAGGTAAAACGCGGTGCTGATCAACATACCGGGAATGAAGAGCCAGATAAAGACGGGCCAAGCGCCAGATCCCGCGGACGGAACCCAATCCCATGAAGTAGTGACCCACCAGCTGTCCCTTGATGAGGGCCAGAAAGAGCACCCCGAGAGCGACCTGTAGGCCACTAAAGCCCATCTGGCCGATCAGGAAGGTCACAAAGCTGAAGAACATCAAGAACAGATAGACCCAAGTGCAGGGACGAATACCCAGTTTTTTATTACTGCTCATAATCTTGTCACCGCATCACGTAAACGAGTGGAAAGAGGATCAGCCAGAGCAGATCCACCATATGCCAGTAGGAGGCGCCGGTCTCCACGCCAGTATGCTCCCCGGCGCTGTACTTGCCTTTGTGTGCCATCACCGCCACCGCTGACAGAATTACCATGCCCATGATGACATGCATGAAGTGGAAGAAGGTCAGGGAGAGATAGAACATATAGAAGGTGTTGGTACTGAGGGTGATGCCCTCACCGAAATGGTGGGCATACTCACCACCTTTCACTACCAGAAACACCACTCCCATCGACAATGCCGCCAACAGCCAGCGAACACAGAGTTTGCTGCTGCCCTCGCGAATCGCACTGACGGCACGCACCACAAAATAGGAACTGGTGATCAGTGCCAGAGTGTTTATCAATGCGGCCTGCCGATCCAAATGCTGTTGAAACTCGTTAAACAGCTCCACGTTGTTCATGCGAGTAAAGGCATAGGCGGCGAAAAAGACCGCGAATACCGATAGCTCTGCAAGGATGAAGATCCAAATCGCCAGGTCTCCCGGCGGATATCTCTTCGCCTGATCCAGGCTGTTTGCCACTGTCGTCATTGCTACTTCCATTAATCGATAAGCCCCACCATCAGGAGGGGGTTAATTCATATAACCTACTCAATTGGTAAGAAAATATCAGAATGGTCCCACGGGCCGCTTTGATAATAGTTAATTCTTGAATCAGTGCTTTTACGAGCATAAAAAAGGCCGGCACAAAGTGCCGGCCTTGAGCTGAGGCATTACGCCTCTCTGGGGGGGATTCGCCTAATCAGTCGGCGACCACCGCCTCCGGCTCATCCTGACCCACGAAGAAGCTGGCGATGTAGATCACCAGACCGACCAGGAAGACCAGGCCGGCGACCTCACGCAGCCAGTAGAAGAGCTCGATCTTATCCTGCACCGCCATGAACGGCAGCGGGTTGTCGCCCCATCCGCTGCAGGTAGGCCTGCAGGATGCCCGCGCCGGTCAGGAACAGCGTGATGAACACCATCGAGATCGTCATCAGCCAGAACGACCACATCTCCAGTATCTGCGATTTGGCCGGGTTGGCCGCATTCCGCCCACGCAGCAGCGGCATGGCGTAGGAGATCATGGTCAGGTTAATCATCACGTAGGCGCCGTAGAAGGCCATGTGACCATGCGCTGCGGTGATCTGCGTACCGTGAGTGTAGTAGTTCACCGGCGACAGAGTGTGCAGGATAGCCCCACAGCGCCAGCACCGAGGAACGGCCATCACTGCAGTACCCAACGCCCACAACACGGCTGCCTTGTTGGGGTGCTCACGACGCCGCTTGTTAACCATGTTGAAGGCAATATACCGTCATCATGAAGAAGGGAATCGGGCTCCATTCGCGGAGAAGATTGAACCCCACCACTGCCAGTACTCGGGGGTACCGATCCAGTAGAAATGATGGCCGGTGCCGATGATGCCGGTGATCAAGG
>AASF01001725.1 GCA_000168735.1 Candidatus Endoriftia persephone str. Hot96_1+Hot96_2
TAACGAATCGCCCTTGATCCTGCAGCACCGCGCCGTATTCGGCGAACTTGGTGTAGGCGCGGGTGGGGCAACCCTTCAGGCAGACCGGGTCATCGCAATGGTTGCAGGCCATGGAGATGTTGAGGCGCTGATAGGCCGGGTAGGTGCCGCCCTCCACGAAACCCACCGAGCGGAAGGCGATGTGCGCCGGGTTGTCGTTCTTCTCGCTGCAGGCCGCCTCGCAGGCGTGACAGGCGATGCAGTTGTCGGCGTTGAAGTAGAAGCCGTGCTGCTTGTAACGGTTGGGGTTGTCACCGATCCCATCATCACCGTTGATATTGAGGCTCTGGCCATGGAGCGAATCACCCGCCCTGGCCTTCTCGATCGGTGCGCCGGTAGCGGTTGGTTTCCTGGCTCGTCGGGTCGTTGAGCCGGGCGTAGTCGGGTTCGTTTTCGCGTGCTTCAAACATAGTCATTTCTCATGGATAACCCCGGGGTTGGAGCCAAACCGCCCATCTTTGATGCATGATGCCGACAGGCTTACGCGGTTTGACTCCGCCCCCCCCTGAGCCTTAAAACTTGCGCATCTCTTTACTCAAGCCGGGCCGCGCCCAACTGGTCGGCAATACGTTCGATGCGCACGGCGGACTGCTTGTAGGCGGGCTGGCGAGAGTGCGGATCCAACAAACCCAGGGTCAGGCGGTTGGCGCAGTCGTGGAAATGGAAGGGCAGGAAGACCATGTTCTTCGGCACCCGCTGGGTGGGCTGGGCCATCACCACCGCATCGGCACGGCGTGACACCAGGCGGACATACTCTCCCCGCTGGATGCCCAACTCCGCCGCCAGATCCGGGTTGATCTCGATGAACGGGATCGGGCTGTACTTATTATTGTAGCCGATACTTGCCGGTCTTGGTACGACCGTGCCAATGTTCGATCAGGCGCCCGGTGTTAAGCCAGACGGGGAACTTCTCGTCCGGCACCTCGTTATTGTCGATGAAGGGCAGCGGGATCAGCTTCGCCTTGCCGTCCGGGTGACGGAAAGTGGCATCCTCGGTATAGAGGCGTTTGCCCCCCTTGGGCGGCGCCTCGCCCCTCTCCACCTGCTCATGGGTGTAGGGCCACTGGATGCCGCGATTTTTTTCGATCAGCTCGTGGTTCATGCCGGAGATGTCGGCAAGCCGCCCCTTGGAGAGCTCACCCATCTCCAGGAAGATGTCGGGTGCCCGCTCAGGAAAGTTAACCTTGCCGTCGCGATTGAAACGCTCGGCCATGCGGTTGAAGATCCACAGGTCAGGTTTGGCCTGTCCCGGCGTTGGGCTGATTGGCTTGACCAGGTTGATGCGTCGCTCGGTGTTAGTCATCACACCTTCCTTTTCCGCCCAGGTGCCAGCAGGCAGGTAGACATGGGCATACTGAGCGCTCTCGGTGTCCTCATAGCAGTCCTGCACGGCACAGAACTCCAGCTTCTCCATCGCCTTGCGGATGCGCGAGGTATTAGGCAGAGAGGACAAGGGGTTGGTGGCGATCAGCCACAGCCCTTTGATCTGGCCCGACTCAATGGCGTGGTAGATATCGGTCTGAAACAGGCCGCGCTTCTTGGGGAAGAACTCGGGATC
>AASF01001724.1 GCA_000168735.1 Candidatus Endoriftia persephone str. Hot96_1+Hot96_2
AGGCTAAGGCTGTCGATGAAGGCAGGTGGAATAGGTCAAAGAGGCGCTATGTGAAATTCTCTCTACCCTGCTGATGCTCGACAATGCCAACAAGAATGCTCATGAAGTGGCAGAGCTGGGCACGTCGATGCCGGGTTCCCCAGATAAAGAAGATGGTGGCCACTATCAAGGCGTACCTCTCCGGTATCCTCAATGGATCCACAGTGCAACTGAGTAATGGATGTGTGGAGGCACCAACTCGCTGATTTAGGCCGTCAAAGCGAGAGCTAGAGGTTACTGGGCCTCCCCGTAGCCTGATTGCGATAGCTTACCTGATTGCCGGAAAGCTCAGCCATCTACCTGCATCCCCCTTTACGAGGCCCGAGCTTATGCTGAGCAGGTGCCCACACAATCCTGGAAAGGAGCCTAAAGTATTGTTGTCAACGCTGATACGTACTGTCCCCATTTCACCGATTTGAGATGTCCACTTTTCATCAGTCGTTTCTTCACTGAGGTCCGACTTATGCGGCCTCGGATTCCTCATTCTCGGATTGTGTTGTCGCCTGAGTAAGCAAGCCCGCCTTGCGTTTTTCCTTGAGACGGAAGCTTTCTCCCTTGATATTAAGCGTGGTGGCATGATGTAACAGTCGATCCAGAATGGCCGTGGCGATAACGTGGTCGTTGAATACTTCGCCCCAGATCTACAAACCCCTATGTTGGAGGTGAGGATGGTTGCGGCCTTTTCGTAACGCCGTGTGATCAGTCGGAAGAACAGACTGGCCTCCTGGCGATCCAGTGGCAGATATGCCGATTTCGTCAATAATCAACACCGTTGGGATAAACCAGCTGCTGTAACTGACGCTCCAATCGGCTTTCCTGCTGTGCCCGCTTCAGCTTGGTCATCAGTGTTCTCCAATGTCTGGAACATGACCCGGTGACCCGCTTCCGCCGCCTTGACTGCAAAGTGCGATAGCCAAGTGGGTCTATGCCTACGCCACGCGGGCCAAGCAGGATCACGTTTTCCGCCCGTTCGACAAAGCCCAGTCCCGCCAGCTCGCGGATCACCTTGCGGTCGATACTGGGCTGGAAGCTGAAGTCGAACTGCTCCAGACTCTTGATCCACGGTAGCCGGGCCTGCTTGAAGGCGGCTCTCCAGCCCTTTTCTGATGACGCCCCGCCCATTCGGTTTGCCAGCGCCTCGTTGAGAAATTCCCGATAGCCGAGATCCTTCTTGGAGTGCTGCTCACACAGTGTTATCGAGACTATCGGGTAGGTATTCCATCTTCAGCCTCTGCATCAGTCCGATCAGTTCCATGCCGACACCTCCTGGTA
>AASF01001723.1 GCA_000168735.1 Candidatus Endoriftia persephone str. Hot96_1+Hot96_2
GCGAATGAATTAGCGGCGCGAATCGCCCTGATCCGTATCCGTCGATACATCACTTCCTCAAGCACTTCCGGACTCAAGAAAAGAAGACAAAAGGTTGAGAGGCTGACTCAGAGTTTCTCCTAGCAACATAAGAATTTAACATGCCGTGCATGTTAAATTGTGTAGCACTGGAGATGATTAGACGAACTTTTAGCAGAAATTAGATTTTCTGCCCGGCTTGATTGGAATAACTAACCAAGAAATATTCACACTTGGATGCATCACATTTGTACTATGAATTACGTTACTTTGACTGTACTGGAGAACTACTCAAGAATCAGCAAATTCTTGACGCTTACCTCCCCAGAAAAACGGGCTATTGAGCAGCGCTTTTGGGATCTTCGAAAACGATTCTATCGCGATTTGTGGCGTGAATCCGCATCCAGGATAGGTGCGAAGATTGAAGAAATCGGCTCTGATTTTCAATGCATCACTCGAAATGACCTGCATACCTTTGTACAGATGGACAAAGTCATGCTGGACAGCAATCTAACGTTAAGACTTGCGGGCAACAAACCTCTTACACACCAACTTTTAGAAACCATCGAAGGTTAGCCGAGCACCCAGGTATCTAGAGTTCCGATTTTCCCAATTGGACGATGCCTTAAAATTTCTTAGCGACTCAACACAAGCTTGCGTAGTGAAACCCGCATCCGGCACCGGCTGGAGGAAGTGGAGTTACTACAGGCATTGACAGCAAACAAAAGTTGATCAACGCCACCATACTTGCCAGAAAATTTTGCTCGAATATTGTAATCGAAGAGGAAGTCAAAGGGCATTCTTACCGTTTGTTATTCCTAAATTCAGATCTGATACATGCGGTTAGACGTGATCCACCAGAAGTTAGAGGTGATGGGCGCTCCAGTATCAAGCAATTGATGGAAATAGAGACATCAAATCGACTGACAGGGAACACGCCGCGCGCACTCAGCCCTTTACTGATCGATATGGAGTGTAAAAATACCCTAAATGCACAAAACCTGTCTCCCAACTATGTTCCAAAAAAAGATGAGTCGATCAAAGTCAAACAGGTAGTCAATCAGAATTGTTCAAGGGAGAGTCATTCCGTCACGGACCAGGTTCACCCGGAAACCATTACTCTGGCGCAAAATATTATTCGCATCATGGGCTGTGAACTCGCCGGCATCGATATAATCACCACCGACATAGGCCAACCGTTGCATGCAACCGGTGGGATAATTGGCGAGGTAAATACCACCCCTGGCCTCCATCATCACTATCTTCTTGCAGACAAGAGTCCCCACGAGCAAGGAGTGTGCGAAACCATATTGGAGTATATATTCAAGAAAAAGCGCTCGTAACCTGACGATTGGTACCGTGGTATTAATAAACCCACGCCGCCATCGTTCCGATGGGAGGTAGCTTTTCCATAGTTTGGGTGGCAACGGATCTAGCAAGGATTTTCCGGACACAAAATCAAGCAATCTCTTGATACTGGGCATCGTACTTAGCCAGTGTCAGGTGCCAGGCATCCGATCAA
>AASF01001722.1 GCA_000168735.1 Candidatus Endoriftia persephone str. Hot96_1+Hot96_2
AATTGAATTTAGCGGCGCGTATCGCCCTTGATCCCTGCCTACAACGCGTTGATGGCAAGCAACCAGGTGACGGCACACGTCAAGCGAGCTTTGCCGGTGCAATACAGCTGGCGCGCAGTGAGGCAGTGAAGCGGGGGCGGGGCGGTCACCATCTGTCCGCAGGCGGCGAATGGCAGCTGCAGCGGCGCCTGGGCTAATGGCTGGATCGGTCTTCCCCGATCGCGATGGCGCCGGCGTCCGGGATATGAATGACCGGGCAGAGGATCCGGTGCGAGTCTGGCAGGTCGCAGCTGGCTGATGTCACACCGACCTTCACCAAGTATGCCGGCTTATATCCGGTTTCTTGCCAGCGGTGAGTTGGATACTACCAATGCAGCGGGTGGGATGACCTTCAGCTTCGAGTTTCCGCACTGTGAGGGCAACCAAGTGCGCGGAGTTCGTGATCTCCACTACCGGTCAGATGACGGTAACGAAGACGAGTTGCACAAGCGGGAGTTGAGGTATGTTCAAGCGAAACGGCAAAGCATACAGGCCGGCAGCGGGGGTTTACCCTGATGGAGGTGCTGGTGACGATGGTGATCCTCTCCATCGGTCTGCTCGGGGTGGCCGGGCTGCAGTTTCGCTCCCTGCAGGGCAATGTGGGGGGGATGGAGGGCACTCTGGCGACCCTGATGGCGCTGGATGCGGCCGACCGGCTGCGGGCCAATCCGGCCGGTGTGAGCGCAGGCAGTTACGATCTGGCGGTTTGCCGATGGTAGTGATCCGAATTGTATCACCAGCACCTGCACGGCCGCACAGGTGGCGCAGTACGACATCTGGCAGTGGCGTACCGAGCGGCTCTCACAGCTGCCACAGGGCCAGGGTGTAATCTGCCTCGACAGCACCCCCGGATGATGGCGCCTCGGCCGCTGAGCATGCGTGTGATGGCCTAAATCCCAATGGTGTCTATGCGATCAAGCTCTGGTGGGACCATGATAAG
>AASF01001721.1 GCA_000168735.1 Candidatus Endoriftia persephone str. Hot96_1+Hot96_2
CCCTTGATCATGACAGCAGCCCTGAGCGGCTGCGCCAGCCTGCCGCCTGAACTGAAGCTGCCACAGTTGGGCGAACCCGAACCCAAAAAGGTCGAAAAACCACTGAAAACGGCCAACCAGCTGCTGAAGAAGGGTGAACTGGGTGAAGCAGTGGCCCTGCTGGAGAAGGCGATCATGGCGGGCGAGAAGGATAAGGCCGTGGTCAGGCTGCACAACAAACTAAGCGCCATCCAGACCCGTCGGGAGGAGCAGCTTGAGGATCAGTTGCTGCTGCAACAATACGATGCACTGCAAAAACAGTTGCCCCTGATAACGAAGCTGGCAGAAAACCGGCCGAGAGACGCCCACCTCCACTCCAAACTCCTCGATGCCCAGTCCGAGCAGGAGCAGCAACACCTCTACCTGACCCGCTGCGGCTGGCGGGAGTGGCGCCACCAACCCAAACTGGCGACCCGCTGCCTGACAGTGGCGCTGTCGATTAAGGAGGATGAAGATGATCGGCGCCTATTGAAGCTACTCAACTCCCGCTCCTCCAAAGCGGTTAAGCGGGCCCGGAAAATTAAAAAGTCGCAGGCGCGCCGCGATCTCAAAGAAAGCATCCACCAACAAGCTCAAGCAGGCTCAGGTTCTGTTTGAGAAGAATGAGCTGAGCAAAGCCAAGATGCTGCTGCAGAAGTTGCTGCAAAAAGAGCCAAAAAACAGCGCCGTACGAGAGCTCTTGCAGCTGGTGCAGAAAGAGCTACAGATTCATCTGAAGAACCTATTCAAGACAGGCGACCGGCTATACTCACAGGGAGAGGTTGCCGGCGCTATTGCAGTCTGGGAGGCCGCCCAGAAGCTCGACCCCAACGACGATCGGGTGGTGGTGAAGATCGAGCGAGCACAGCGAATTCTGGACAACCTGGAGCAACTCAGGAAATCGAGGTAGTATCAGGATGATCGACGCGGCTAGATCGGCCAGTAGATTCTCGCGCTGGAGGCATTTGTCTAACGTGGCACCAGGATCAGCCCGACCTAGGGTTGACGGCAAGCAGCCATAGTGGCACCTCGCTATGCCCCCTCTTCATCCGTCCACACCAAACACTGCTCTCTCTTTCCTATCACGGCTACTGATCATCCTTCTCTGCTGGCTACCTCCTCCCAGCTTTGCAGATAACCACCTGGTACCGGTTACCCTGCAGCTCAAATGGAAGCACGCCTTCCAGTTCGCCGGCTACTATGCTGCTCTCGAGAAAGGCTTCTATAGCAATGCAGGGCTGGAGGTCAGGATCCTTGAACATCAGCGGGGAATATTCACCTATCGAGGCTCTGTTGGAGGGCAGGGCCGAATACGCGGTTACCGGCTGCCGATATTCTCATCCACACGTACCCAGGGCAAGCCAGTGGTGGCCCTCGCCAGCATCTTCCAGCACAGCCCCTACGCCTTTCTGGTCAAGGCGGAGTCAGGCATAAACAGTGTGACAGAGTTCGCTGGACAGCGGGTGATGCTGGGATCGGGCATCCAGGATGCTGCGCTCCGTGCCACCCTGCGTCGCGCCGGCCTGAGCCTCGACGATCTCACCATTCTACCCACCAGTTTCGATGTGCGCTCACTGATCCGAGGCGATACCGACGTCTTCAATGCCTATGTCACCGATCAGGGTTTTGCCCTGGCAAGAGACAGGCACCGAGGGTCGCTATCTGTTACCCAAGCAGTATGGAATCGACTTCTATGGCGATGTTCTCGCCACCACTGAAGCCGAGGCAGAGCAGCATCCGCAACGGCTGCGTAACTTTCTCAAGGCGAGTCTCAGGGGCTGGGAGTACGCCCTCAACCACCCGGATGAGCTGATTGATCTAATCCTGGCCAAGTACAACACTCAGGAATTGAGCCGCAAACATTTGGAGTATGAGGCACGCACCTCCCGTGAACTGATTCAGCCACTGTTGGTCAGGATCGGTCCTATGAATCCGGCCCGCTGGGAGCATATCCGCGACGTCTTCACCGAGTTAGAACTGATCCCGCCGGGCAGCCGCATCGCAGGACTGATCTACGCCGAAGATGACCAGGCCAGCAGTTGGGCGCGCTGGCTGGTCGAATACTGGAACCTCCTCGCTCGCTGGCCTGGTCCTCTTCCTAGTCGCGTTACTGCTGCTGTTCAATCTGCAGATGCGCCGCCTGATCCGCCAACGCACCGCCGAACTCGCCCAGAGCGAGCACTCTCTGCGCACCCTGATCGATATGGAGCCCGCCTGCGTCAAGACTCTGGATCGCAAGGGCCGCCTGCTTACTATAAACAGAGCCGGCCTGGCGATGATCGATGCAGACAGGATCGAGCAAGTACGCGGCCATCCGATCACCGAACTGGTGGATAAGCCCTATCGAAAACAGT
>AASF01001720.1 GCA_000168735.1 Candidatus Endoriftia persephone str. Hot96_1+Hot96_2
TTTCGATGAAGTTGAGCCGCAGCCCGTGCACAAAGCCGCTGATAATGCCCAGCCCCAGATTGATGCTGTGGCCAAGCAGCAGGATCAGAATCGCCACCAGCAACCCGGCACCGGGCAGGGCCTGTTTCACCTGCAACGCCAGGTCATTGAAGGTGAGCGCCAGAGAGGAGCTGGCCAGACCCAGGGCAAACAGGCGCAGATAGCTCAGAATGTCGCCGAACATTTTGGTCACCTGGGTCAGCCCGCCAAGGCCATCAAGCAAGCGTAGTAGGGCCGATTTCAGATCCTTCACCGGACGCCCGACTGCTGAACAGCAACACCAGCAGCAGACCCGTCACCAGCAGCCACAGGCCCAGACGGGTCAGGCTGGCACCACTCTCCACACCACTGAGATAGAGAGTGAAACCACCCGCCACCGCCAGGCTCCAGCCGATCGGGCGGGCATTATGGGGGAAAGGCCGCAGGTGCATCGCCACCATCCAGATTAGCCAGTATCAGATGTGCAGAGCCGATGCCGATGGAAAGTCGCATCATGCTGTCGAAGTCGTTCAGATCCAGCAGCTTCAGGGGAGCCCGCCAAGCTCGCCCGTCTGCGGAACTATGCCGAATGTAGCTGCCCACCAGCACCCCATAGACAAAGGAGGTGGCAAGCACCACCGTGGTGAGCAGGCGGAAACGCCGCCCGCCCTCGCTCGCTCCCATGCGCTTTCCAGTATCGGGCAAGAAAAAGGCTGAGAATCAGCGCATAGCCGGCATCCGCCATGATCATGGCGAAGAACAGGGCAAAGGAGAAGAAGACGATCCGCGAGGGATCCCAGGCGTGGTAGCTGGGAGTCTGATAGAAGCTGACTAGATCCTGCCCGCCGATCGAGCAGCGCGGGGTTCTCCAGCAGGGGTCGGAGGGCGTTCTTCGAAGCTGGGCTCCTCCGCCACCAGCGCCAGCCCCTGCGCATCGGCGAATGCCTGCAATCTCGGTAAATCGCGCTCCGCCAGCCAGCCCTGGATCAGACACAGGCCCTGCTGTTGCCACACCCCCTGGTCCGCCTCAACCAGCGCACTTTGGTCTTCGACCCGCGCCAGGTTGCGGCTCAGCAGGTAGATCCAGCGGCTCAGGGCGTGGTGATCTGAGAGCAGATCCTCCAGTTCGATCTCGGTGCGAATCAGCTCCGCCTGCAACTCACTCAACGAAACCGCGCCGGTGTGGGTGCGCGGTACCGGCAGTAGCGTGGCATCGGGCTCCTGTTTGGCAATCACCACCACGTAGCTGAAGCGGTTGTCGCGGTGCACCATCTGCCAAGGCAGATCGAGTGCCTAGCAGCTGTCGCTGCTGGTCAACCTGGGAAAATCTGGTAGAAACCCAGAAGCGATAGCCGCCGGAGTATTCCTGGGGCAGCAGCTGAAAGTTACCCCAGGGCATGAGCGCCTCGATGCGGCGCTGCAGACGGCTCTTTTTGTCCTCGGTATCACGCAGCCGCTGTCGGTTGTGCAGTGCTTCGGCCACCACCCGATCGAAGTCAAACTGCGCTCGTCGCGCACCTGCTGGCGG
>AASF01001719.1 GCA_000168735.1 Candidatus Endoriftia persephone str. Hot96_1+Hot96_2
GATCACCATGTCAAAAACCGACTCTGTTGCGAAGCGTCGTCTCGCATTCTCACGACTGCGTGATGATGCGGCTGTTGGCAAGCTGGTTTGGCCGAGGCTGGTGGCCGCGGTTACAAGGGAGCGCGCAGGTGGCTATCTGCGCATCCTAAAATGCGGCTATCGTAGCGGAGATAAGGCGCCTATGGCCTATGTCGAGCTGGTCGATCGTCCTGAGGTGGATGAGGCTGAAGAGATGGAAGCGACTGAAGAGTAAAGTCTTCACTAAGTTTTGCTCCTGCTCCAGCCAAGAGCCGGTCAAGAGCAGCTTTAATATCCCGGCTGCTGATAAAGCCCTCACCGTTTGGTGGGGGCTTTGTGTTTATGAGTATGCTAAAAAACTGCCAACCTAGCAGCTGAAGATGGAGCAGGGAGATCTTGAGCGAACTGCTTCCTGTGCATCACCGAGTGGGTAGCCTCGGAATGAATCTGGACGAAGCAGATTGGGATGGAGAATTCATCGACTTAATGCGCTGATCGCAGGCTCGCTCAATGACTCCTGTCGCGGCGACACTCGCATATCCTTGTGCGGTGTAATTGCAGGCTATTGTGAGCGACTGCAAGGATGCGCCCAGAAGGAAGGGCCCTTGGGGTGCAGGAGGTATGGACCCCAAGGGTGGGGCAGACGGCGGGAACAGTCTGTCAATAGTAACGCAGGAGCGGTTGCTGAGATTGGCAAAACTTCTGTTCCAGCCGCACGCTCCTCGCCTACATGGATGAATACGACGACAAAGCGGCTAAGGTGTGAGTCCACGATTCGTTCAGACTCCCCTGGGTAAGATTAATCAATGTGCGACTTATCTTGTGCTTTGAGCCGCTGATTGAGATGTTTTATGACCCATGTTGTGATGGGCTATATCGATACGTAAAGATGGTCAGGCACGCTGAGGCCATCAAGCTATCGAGATGATGTTTATGCGGGTCTGATAGACTACCCAGGGAGGGTTGTGGATGTTGTAACGTCGTTTGCGACCAACGGGAATGTGCCTCTCAGAGCCACTTGCTGGCGCTTCAGTATTCAGGTTGGCGTCAGAAAGGTTCCGGTTTTTTCGCTCCAGAGAGACCCGCAACATAAGAAAGATCATCACCCACATGCTGACCTGACTGATCATTGGGTAGAAAGACTGACCAGCAACAGCGCCAAACAGCTGGCTGACTGTAAACGCCAGGCTGCCGCCGCCTATTGCCATATTGAAGGAGTCTGTCTTGTCCCTGAACAGGGTGAGACTTTTTATCACGATAATCAGAAAGAAGATAAAGATGGGGATCGAGAATAGCAGGCCGTTATCGAGGGTCAGCTCAAGATAGGCGTTGTGTGGGTGAGGGAATGACTCGTGATAGGAATTCCAGAGGAAGGGTGCAACTACCGCTGCGGATCATGGCGTGTCGTCCATGTCCCCAGATCGGCTGCTCGGCGATCTTTTCGATGACAAAGGGCCAGATCTCGGTGCGACCGGAGGTGACCGTATAGAGGTCCATGTCGTCCGCTTTAACTGGTCCGCCGCTGTCGAGTTCAGCGTTGCGGTTATCCGCGGTATCCTGGGTGAAGCCCTCTGTGAAGCGTTCGGTCACCGACGGAATAGTGACGGCCATGGTCATAACCAACAGCGGCGTGATGAACAAGAATTTGCGCCAGCGGTACCAGGCCAGAATGAATGCCACCCCCATCCAGCTACCCATGCCGATGCGGACTGCCGGTCAGTGCGATAGCCAGTGCGCAAGCCATGCTTGGAGAGCACCAGAAATGTCTTGTTGAGTGAGCTTTTAGAGAGCTGGATCAAGGCGAAAAAGGCCCAAGCAGCACCGGAGAGCAGCACAGCTACATCACTGCGAAAGTAACCGATCTCACGGTCAATGACGCGCACGGCGCGCTTCTGCAGTAGATCAACCATCGACGAGGGTGCTTACCGGCATCCAGCGGATTACCTGCAAGGCAAGCAATAGATTCATTATCAGAACGGATGCGAGCGCCCACTGCATGCGGGTCTTGT
>AASF01001718.1 GCA_000168735.1 Candidatus Endoriftia persephone str. Hot96_1+Hot96_2
TACATCATGCGCGATGAAGTGCTGCACGCCTCCTTCGGCATCCGCGTCGCCAAGCAGATCATGCTGGAAGAGAACATCGCCCCCGATCCCCAGGCGATCCGTGAGATGTGGGACGAGTGCGAGGCAGCGGAAGATGCCTACGCCGGTTATATCCTGCGCGATCCGATCCTCGGCTACAGTAAAGATGACCACATGGGACAGTTTCGTTATGTCGCCAACCGACGCGCCCGGCAGATCGGACTGTCAGAGCCCTACCCCGGCGCCGAGGCAACCTTGCCTTGGCTCGACGAGCAAGCCAATCTGCGCAAGGAGAAGAACTTCTTTGAGACTACTGTCACCGAGTACCAGACCGGTGGCGCACTCAACTGGGACTGACCTGAAAGCGGGAGCGCAGCGGCTGGAAGGCCGCCAGCCCTCCCATCAGTGGAGAGAGACCATGTATAGCCAAGCGTTGCCGATTCCTGATGCTAATGGCCGAACAGAATCGTCAGGCCAACACCGAACAAGACACGTTACGAATGCCCCAACTGCGGTCGCGGAGAGCTGCTGACCCGGCGCATCCAGGAGAGCCTCCACCCCAGGCATGCCGACGATCCTCAACCACCAGCCGCGAGCCGTCACCTTCTCCACCCGGGCTGAGCATAGATCATCAGCCGTGGCCACTGTGCATCGAAACGGGCTGGCGGCTTGAGCCAGCCCGTTCAACAAACCACTCGAGTTTCGGCACCTCCTTATCCTCTGGCAGCGGCTGATCGCGCAACAGGCTCCGCGTGGATCACGCCTCCCCTGGGTTTCCCCGCATCACCGGCAACGACCCTATTCCGATGAAACAGCTTCTGGCATTGCTGGCAGCCGCCTACCTTCTGCTTACCGGCTACCTCTACCTCAATCAGCGCACCCTGCTCTACTTTACCGGGGCAACCTCACCGGCCGCCCGTGCCGACCAATTACACCATTGAGGTCAACGGTCTGACGCTGCACGGCTGGTTGATCAACCCGGGAGCTAACGAGGCGATCCTCTACTTCGGCGGCAACGCTGAACACATCGAATACAACATCGACCAGTTCAGCCGGATACTTGCCGGAAAGAGCCTCTACCTGATCCCCTACCGGGGCTATGGCAACAACCCAGGTCGTCCATCCGAGGCAGCACTGCTCGCCGATTCCGAGGCGATCTACGACCAGATCCAGCCCAAACACCGCCAGATCTCACTGCTGGGACGCAGCCTCGGCAGCGCCATCGCCATCCATCTCGCCAGTCGACGCCCGATCACCAGACTGGGGCTGATCACCCCCTTCGACAGCGTGGAGAGTGTTGCCGCCCGCGCCTACCCGCTGTTTCCGGTACGGCTACTGCTGAAGGATCGCTATCTCTCCAGCGACAAGGCTGAGGCAATTACCGCCGATATCCTGATCCTCTACGCCGAGCGGGATGAGGTGGTCCCAGCGGTGAACACCCAGGCCCTGATTACCGCCCTCAAGGCGGCCAGGGCTAGAAGCTGTGCAGCTGTCCGGCACTACTCACAACAACATCGCCCAACACCCCGACTTCTCCCCACTATTGCACGGTTTTTTTAGGTGCCATGATTCTCCAGCAGACCACCCATTATGAATCGCCCTAAGGCATGTACATCTTTTCCATATTGAGCTTGTAGGACCAGGGTAGGCCAGCATTCTTCCAACCGTTTTTCAGACGCCAGTTTTTTCGCTCGCCCGACTTGATCTTGCCACCTTCAAAACCATCGGTGACCACATAGACCTGCGTGTAACCCTTGCCCCACAGCATCTTGGCGCTGGGCGCGCCCCCGAGTGCCGCCGGAACGGCACATGAGGATCACCGGCGCCTCCTTGCTCAGGCCTCGGGCCTCGAGCGCCGCGGCAATCTGCTTCTCAAAATTGACATTCGTCTCCATCAAAAAGACCGGTTTCTTTGGGTTCTTTTTGCTTCGGTTGGCGAGCTTGTAGGGGATATTGATATCCACCACATCAGTAAAACCGGTGAACATGATCTCCACCGGATCACGCACATCGACGAACAGCACCTGATCGCCCTGTTTCTGCTTCATCGCGTTCGCCTCCACGGAATCGACGTAGAGGTGCCAGGGAGTCTGTTTCGTCGGGTCTTCCGGTTCGGGGGCAGCCCATAGGGCACTGGCACCGGCAGCCAAAACAATGCTTGCGAGGGTAAGTATGGTTTTTCTCATGTTACTACTCCTGAGATTTAGCTATTCAGATTACTGCGCAAAAATGCGATTTTTACTTCGGTAATGGCTCCATGCAATGCTCTCGACTTTGGCTCCAAGCATCGCTCTACCTCCTGTACCCCAAGGGCACTTCCTTTGGGGTGCATCCATGCCGTCGTGTAACCAAAGGGGATGGAACGTTTCATTGCATCCTGCAATCGCGGCATCTTGTACGCCCGTGTACGGCGCCGGAGAGGGCTCCAGGAACATTGAAAAGGCTCAACCCTTGGCAAGCATTTTCACTACTCCGGCACACAGATTTTTTTCATCCTCACCGCCCGGCTGGTACGCACCAACAACAGGCCGACAATCAGGCTCAGCAGCAACAGCAGGCCGCTGCCGATATAGAGGTAAATCATGCTGTTGGTCAGCTCATGCATCAGCAGGCTGGCGATAGTGATCGCCGNCACCGGAAAGGAATAGGCCCACCAGCTAAGAAAAAACTGCAGCCGAGTGAAAC
>AASF01001717.1 GCA_000168735.1 Candidatus Endoriftia persephone str. Hot96_1+Hot96_2
GATCCGTGCGCCAGGGTGGCTGGAGTTACGATGGCGCACGTGGCGCCATCGTAACAGCCGTACAGATCAATAGCCGTAGAACTCCTTGAACCACTTGCCGAAGGCGGCGACGCCATCTTCCAGCTTGGTGTCCGGCTTGTAGCCGGTGTCCTTGATTAGATCATCCACGTCTGCGTAGGTGGCAACCACATCGCCATCCTGCAGCGGCAGCATGTTGACCTTCGCCTTCTTGCCCAGCGACTCTTCCAATCAGCTCAATGTCAACGCATCAATCTCCGGTGGGGTTGTTGCTGCCGATGTTGTAGATGCGGTAGGGCGCACGGCTGCTGGCGGTGTCCGGGTTGTCACTGTTCCAGTCCGGATTGGGCTGGGACTGGGCGATCCAGCACCCGAAATCACACCCTCGACGATGTCATCGATGTAGGTGAAGTCACGCTGATGCTTGCCGTAGTTGAAAACGTCGATGTGCTCGCCCTTCATGATCTTGTGGGCGAACTTGAGCATCGCCATGTCGGGGCGGCTCCAAGGGCCATAAACGGTGAAGAAGCGCAGTCCCGGTGGTGGGTAGCCGGTAGAGGTGGCTGTAGGTGTGGGCCATCAGTTCGTTGGCCTTCTTGGTAGCCGCGTAGAGGCTCACCGGGTGGTTGACGTTGTCATGCACCGAGAAGGGCATCGAGGTGTTGGCACCGTAGACCGAGCTGCTGGAAGCGTAGACCATGGTGCTCCACGTTCGTTGTGGCTTGACACCCCTCCAGGTATGNTGGCCGAAGCCCATCAGATTGGAGTCGATATAGGCGAGCGGATTCTCGATAGAGTAGCGCACACCGGCCTGGGCCGCCAGGTTGACTACCCGGTTTGGCTTGTGGGTGGCAAAGAGATCGGCGATACCTTCACGATCCTCCAACTCCATCCGGATGTCGGTAAAGTTGGGGTGGTCCTGGGTACGCGCCAGGCGCGCCTTCTTCAGGTTGACGTCGTAGTAGTCGTTGAGGCAATCGATGCTGATGACCTCATCGCCGCGCTCCAGCAGGCGCAGCGCCAGCGCGGAACCGATGAAACCGGCACCGCCGGTGATCAAAACTTTCATGGATTCTCCTTGGGAACCTTGAGTAATCGGGGTCGGGGCGGATGCCCTAGTTACAGGCGACCGTCCACCTGATCGGCGGGCAGGATATTCTTGACGTCGTAGAGTACGCCATCGGGGTTTGCACAGGGCGCGGATCTTGTCGATGCCCATCTCGACAAACTCGTTGTGCGCTACTGCCAATACCACTGCGTCATAGGCACCCTCTTCGAGGTTGTCGATGGGGGTGACGCCGTACTCTTTGTGGGCTTCGTCCTTGTCCACCCAGGGGATCGTAGACGTCGACGGAGGCGCCGTAGTCATCGAATTCGGCGATGATGTCGACCACGCGAGTGTTGCGCAGATCGGGGCAGTTCTCCTTGAAGGTCAAGCCGAGCACCAGCACCTTGCCGTTGCCGGAGATCACGCCGCGCTTCATCATCAGCTTGACCACGGTGTAGACCACATAGGAACCCATGCCTGTCGGAGAGGCGACGGCAGGCAAGGATGATCTCGGGCTGGTAGCCCGGTGGCCTGCGCCTTGTGAGCGATGTAGTAGGGGTCGACACCGATACAGTGGCCACCTACCCAGGCCGGGCTTGAAGGGCAGGAAGTTCCACTTGGTGCCAGCGGCCGCCAGTACCTCCTCGGTGTCGATACCGAGGCGATTGAAGATCAGTGCGAGTTCGTTGATCAGGGCGATGTTGACGTCGCGCTGGGTGTTCTCGATGACCTTGGCAGCCTCGGCGACCTTGATGCTGCTCGCCTTGTGGGTGCCGGCCTGGATGATGCTCTTATAGAGATCATCAACATAGTCGGCGACATCGGGGGTGGAGCCGGAGGTGACCTTCTTGATGGTCACCAGGCGGTGTTCTTTGTCACCGGGGTTGATGCGCTCGGGGCTGTAGCCGGCGTAGAAGTCCTGGTTGAACTTGAGCCCGGAGATCTCTTCGATGATCGGGATGCAGTCTTCTTCGGTGGCGCCGGGGTAGACGGTCGACTCGAAGATTGCGACATCGCCAGGCTTGATC
>AASF01001716.1 GCA_000168735.1 Candidatus Endoriftia persephone str. Hot96_1+Hot96_2
GATCAAATATCTGGCACTCCTGCTTCTATGGCAGGTGAGCAGGGTGTCTCTTTTTAGCAACAAACAACAAGGAATCCGCATGAGATCGCACTCTCCCGGCAATCAGAATCGCCCCAAATTCCGTGTCTCCGTGCTGGCCGTTGCAGTTGCGGCCACCTTGGCCGGCTGCGAGCTTGGTGGCATCGACGATGTGGGCAGCAGCTCCGGCACAGGCAGCGACAGTGCACGGAGTATTGGTGGTGGTGGCGTTAAAGGGCCGCTGGCTGATGCAGTGGTTAAGGTCTACCAGGTCGATTACAGCGCCGCCGGCTTCAAGGGGGCGCTGCTGGCTACCGGCAGCACCGATGCGGCTGCGGCGATCCAGGGGCTGAGCTTGCCGATCCCGCTCAATCCGCCCTATGTCATGGAGTTCACCAGCGACGCTAACACCACCGATATCACTACCGGTGCCGCGCCGGTGATTTCCACCATGCGTACCGTGATCACCCAGGGCGTTGCTCGACAGCGGTGAGCAGATCTACGCCACCCCGTTGACCACCATGGCCACCGATCTGGCGATCAAAAATGCCGACAGCGCTGCGCCCTATAGCGGTAATGGCGACGGTGCAGTGACGCAGGCGGAGTTTCTCGCTGCGCTGCCGGTGGCCGCCTCCCAGGTGACCTCTACACTCGGTTTTGGTGTCGATAGCAGCATCGACATTTTCGACACTCCGCCGCTGATCAACGACACCACGGATAGTGCGCGAAGAGCAGCGTGCCACCGCCACCTATCGCACCGCGGTGGAGGCGTTGACCGCAGTGGTCTACGAGATGGAGCAGCATTCCACCGGCAACTCCAATGCGGTGTTGAGTGAGCTGGCCAATGACCTGGCGGCATGGCGCCATCGACGGCAGCGTCGACGGTAAACCCAGCAGTGTCATTGAAAATTCAGCCCTCGACGTGCTGGACCAGGATCCCGGCTCGGCTGCCGATCCCAGGTGACCCGCAGAACCGTACCGTGGGTGATGTCGAGCAGGTGCTGACCGATGAGAAGAACACCACTGGCTCCACTACCAATACCGATGATCTGAGCAATGGCGCCATCGCCGTCACCCCGGAGCCGGCGCAGACCGATCCCGATCTGGATAACGACGGCACCCTGAATGCAGACGATGCCTTCCCCACCGACCCGGCAGAACAGATCGACACCGATGGCGATGGTGTTGGCAACAATGCCGACGGTGATGATGATAACGATGGCGTTTCCGACGCCAGCGACGCCTTCCCGCTTGACCCGAATGAGTCTCTCGACCGTGACGGTGACGGCATCGGTAATAACGCCGATGACGATGATGATGGGGACGGTGTGTTGGATGTGGACGATGACTTCCCGCTCAATCCCGACGCCTCTAGTGCCAGCGACGCGGACGGCGATGGCTGGCCGGCAGGACAAGATCCCGACGACCAGGATGCCGCCAACCCGGGCAGCCCGTTTGTCGACACTGACGGTGATGGCATCGGCAACGACACCGATGCGGATGACGACAATGATGGCGTACAGGATAGCAGTGACGCCTTCCCGAACGATGCTGCCGAGCATACCGATACCGATGGCGACGGCAT
>AASF01001715.1 GCA_000168735.1 Candidatus Endoriftia persephone str. Hot96_1+Hot96_2
CGCCCAGGAGGTGCTGGAGCATCTGCCAAAGCTGGGGGTGGAGCGGATCGTCTACGTCTCCTGCTATCCAGGCACTCTGGCGCGGGATGCGGGCATCCTCTGCCATCAGCATGGCTATCGGCTGGTTTCCGCGGGGGTCATGGATATGTTCCCCCACACCGCCCATGTGGAGTCGATCGCACTCTTCGAAAAGGGATGACAGATGGGATTAGAAATAGAACGTAAGTAAAAGGTTAAAAATGATCAATGGAAGTCAGATGTGGTCTCAGAGCAGGCCATCAAGCAAGGCTATATTGCCAATCTGCCGAACGCTAGCGTGCGCGTCAGGTTGAAGGGAGAGAAGGCGCTGCTGACCCTCAAGGGGGCCGCCAAGGGCATCAGCCGCAGCGAGTTCGAGTATTCAATCCCACGCTCGGAGGGGGAGGCGATGCTGGCGGAGCTGGTGGATGGCCCGGTCATCGACAAGATTCGCTACCGGGTTGCGCTGCGGTGCGCATATCTGGGATCTGGATCTGTTCCACGGCGACAACGCCGGTCTGGTGATGGCGGAGATCGAGTTGCAGCAGGAGAATGAGAGCTTCCAGATGCCGGAGTGGGCCGGGGAGGAGGTCTCGGATGATCCGCGCTACTATAACGCCAGTCTGGTGAAACACCCCTACAAAAGTTGGTGAGCGCAGGGCGTGTTTGCTCGCCTCCTGCTCTCGCTTGGGCTGATTCTGTCGCTGAGTGGCTGTGAGCAGCCAGCGGATCCCGACCGCATCCGCTTTGGCATCGCCTCGGCCCCGCTCAATCTCGATCCCCGTTTCGCCACCGACGCCACCTCGGAGCGCATCAACCGGCTGCTTTATCAACGGCTGATCAATTTTTGATGCGCGGGGCAATGCCGATGCCTGGCATCGCCCAGCTGGCAGCAGTTAAGCCCATACCACTACCGTTTCACCCTGTCTGTCGCCAACGTCCTCGCTTCAGCGATTGGGGCTACCCTGAAGTGCTGCGGATGTAGCCGCCATTTACCGTTTTGTGCTCGATCTAGAAAACGGTTCACCGGCATCGCTCCGCACTTTGCGCTGATCGAACAGATTGCGGTGGTGGATCAGGAGACGATCGATTTTCATTCTCGCGCGGGCCGATGCCGCTGTTTCCCCGCCTACCTGGTGCTGGGCATCCTGCCGGAGCGGCTGATCCAATCGGCTCACGACTTTTCCACCAACAGCCGCTTGGGTAGCGGTCCATTTCAGTTTCTCTCCTACCCAGTGCCAGGGCAAGTTGCTGCTGGAGCGGCGCAGTTGACGGCCAGCGGATCGAAGCTGGTTGAGGTGAAGAACCCCACGGTGCGGCTGCTGAAGCTGCTGCGTGGCGAGATCGACCTGTTGCAGAACGATCTCTCTCCAGAATTGCTGGGCCTGTTGCGGGAGGAGCGCAAGGTTCGGGTCGATGCTCGTCCAGGCAGCAATTTCAGCTACATCGGCCTGAATCTGGCCGATCCGCTGACCGGCAATCCGCTGATCCGCCAGGCGCTTGCCCACG
>AASF01001714.1 GCA_000168735.1 Candidatus Endoriftia persephone str. Hot96_1+Hot96_2
CGTCTTAGCTTCTCTGTATTGTCGTGTAATGTTGGAAACCTTCTATTTAGAGCAAGCTCGTTAAACTCCGAATCAAATATCTTATTAATTTTATCCAGAAGGCCTTCTACTTTTTTAAATATAGCTTTTTCATCTCTAACAACACTAAGTCTTCTACGTTGATATTCCAGGCCGACATGGTACGGTATCCAGATCTTCTCAGATAGTAAATTCAATATTGAAAAGAAATCAGCTCTCGTTTGTGCCGCATACCCATATAAATTTAACAATGTGTTTGTATCAAACACAAAGAGAGTGCCTTCATCCTTCCATGCTGCATTTAGAGCATCATCTGAAGGATTGTAAAAACCTGGAAATACACTTTTCATTGTTCAGATTTTACCAGTTTTTTTCTGCCATAACGTTTGGGCTTAGTGGCGGCAAAAAGTGGAGCGAGGAACGAGCGGAGCTTTTTGACGTCCACTGGAGCCCCATTGTTGGGCATAATTCTGTGCTGGCCTGTGTCCATAACTCAAAATTCTCCACTTCCCTGAGGATTCAACTTTTCTGAGGCGGAAGGCTTGATGCGATTTCCTTTCAGCCTGCACCATGACTTTGCCACCAAATTTTCTGTGGCAAAAGGTTTAATTCGACTTTCTTCCAGCCTGCGCCATTATTCACACCCAAAAGCCTATCATTTCCCAGTAGGCACGCGCAGCCAACTTCTGCAATGGCGACGAAGCCGCATCCTGCCTGAGCCTTGCAAAGCGAGATGATCTTTCGACAGGGACCGACCCTATTAACCACCTATCCGCCATGATGCCGAATAGTCTGGGCTCCAAGCCTCTCCGGCTCTACCCGACTTAAACTTAATTCCCTGTTGCCGTGCACGGTGCTTGTTCCGTGCGATGCCTATTGTGCCCAACGCTTCAGCTCAGTGGCGCGACGATAGGAGCGTCCACTGGAGCTGCTTGTTCGATGTTTATTGTATTTGCTATTCCAAACGGGTATGTGAACCATTGGTATATCGCCTGCATCAGATTCGAGATGACTTCGTTGATCATCAAAAAACATATGAGGCTTCAATGTAGAAAGGATTCTGTCTTTTTTCATTCCACCCAGGAAAAATGTTTCATTTGCACTTACACCCCAGTGTTCTAGTGTTGTTATTACTCGTTCATGGGCTGGCGCATTCCTTGCGGTAACAATTGCAGTTCGAATGATTCGCCGATAACTACCATTCTTTTCTTGTTCTCTATCCTCAAGCTTTTGCATAAAGGATAGCTTATTAAATAGATCTGCAAGTGGCCCGGGCTTATGTGGAACATGTGCATTAGCCACTTCATAATTATGAAACTCCGGCAAATCACCACCATTGTAGATAGCTTCTGATTCATCATCAGCAATAACGCCATCAAAATCGAATGCTATTCTTAGTTCTTCATCTGATTCATCGTCGTTCACAACGCTGGGCAGCACTGTACCAGCAGGATATTGGCTGTTTATCGCGTTGTTTACATCCTCTTCATTTGCAGACAGAAACAATGAAGCATTGAAGGCTGGAATATATTCATACGGAGACTTCCCCTCCATGAAAGCAGCTCGAGAAATATCTAAACCGTAATGAGCAATTGAACGAAAAACTCTTTTCCCGGTCGCCGCTGAATTCCTAGACAAAAGAACAACCTCTACGGGGCGATTGCTTTGGAAAGCGTTTATTGATATTCAAAAATCTGCGGACGAACGGAAACGCGACTCCTTTGTTCAATATCTTATCTAAATTCTTCTCTTGAAACTCCTTGTAGGCTTTAGGTCCTTGTTCTACGAATACGGCATGTGATTCAGAAAGATCAAACAGTGCACTCGAAGACACTGCAATTACCAGTTTTCTTTCTATTGGATATGGCATTTCATTCCTTTGTCATCGAACGTTTGGGCTTAGTGGCGACAAAAAGTGGAGCGAGGAACGAGCGGAGCTTTTTGACGTCCACTGGAGCCCCATTGTTGGGCATAATTCTGTGCTGGCCTGTGTCCATAACTCAAAATTCTCCACTTCCCTGAGGATTCAACTTTTTTGAGGCGGAAGGCTTGATCCGATTTCCTTTCAGCTTGCACCATGACTTTGCCACCAAATTTCTGAGGCGGAAGGTTCAATTCGGCTTCCTTGCCGCCTGCACCATTATTCACACCCAAAAGCCTATCATTTCCCAGTAGGCACGTGCAGCCAACTTCTGCAATGGCGACGAAGCCGCATCCGGCCTGAGCCTTGCAAGGCGAGATGATCTTTCGACAGGGACAAACCCTATTAACCACCTATCCGCCATGATGCCGAATAGTCTGGGCTCCAAGCCTCTCCGACTCTACCCGATTTAAACTTAATTCTTTGTTGCCGTGCACGGCTTATTCTATGGCGATGCCTTGGTTGCCCAACGTCTTGGCTCAGTGGCGGCAAAAAGTGGAGCGAGGAACGAGCGGAGCTTTTTGGCGTCCACTGCAGCCACTTGTTAGCTGCTTTCTTTGCCATGATATTGAAATTGTGTGGCCATCCCTCGCCCTTCTCCTGCTGAATTTGGCAACCAGTTATCCCGCTTCAGCGCATGACAGACTTTGATCTGCCACCTATTTTGGATGGCGACCAACTCTGGCCGCATCAGCGGCTGAGTTGCCTTCGATGCACCACCTGTTTTGGATGGCTATCAACTTTCCCGCTTCAGCGTGGTACGGACTTTGACTCTACACCCGTTTGGATTTGGCAACCAATTTTCTCGCATAAGCGCGTGACAAATTATGGACTTGAATTGACTGAGCTTGGGGTGCCTGATGCGCTTGTTCATCGATCATCAATAATTTGTCTTTCAGCTAACGTTTTACTAACCGGCGCTGACACTGAACCTAGAAATCATGACAGCCTTAAATCGAAGTGCAAAATTTAAACGCCGCTGAGGACGCGAAGCGTCCGAGTTGAGTAATTTGTTAGAAGACATTTCAGCTACGCCCTCAACCGTTTAATTAATAGAATTACTCCTTTAGATTTTAGTAAAATTGTAAGCGCAAAAGCTATTTCTACTATAGTGCCTACAATATGGCCCCAATCTTCAGGACTAATTAAGGG
>AASF01001713.1 GCA_000168735.1 Candidatus Endoriftia persephone str. Hot96_1+Hot96_2
GCCTGATCAATCTCAGCGCTGAGCTGCCCGATCACCTCCAGCAGATCCGCACGGATACCAAACAGGTTTCCCGCCCCCTCTTCCGCCCACTGCCGGACGCTCCTCAAAGCGCGCAGCCTTAATCAGGCGCTTGGCTTCAACCGATTCGGGCATGGAAATGATGTGCTCGTAGATGGTCTTCCAGTCTGACTTGCGGTTGGCGAAAAGCTGCTCCATATAGGCAAGCAACTGTCCCATCGCCTCGGTGTAGTCGTAACCCGGGCAAAGCGGTTACTGATCGCCTCCACCACATCGGCATAGTTTGCCCGAGGTCAGCGTGAAGGCGCTGCTGCTACTGGAGCTGAAGCCGCCGGCATAGATACTGACTAGTCGCTTGAGAATCCGACCGTATTCGTCAGAGTAGTAGCCCGTCTTCCCGGAACGAATAAACTCCGAGACCTCCAGCAGCATCTCCTGGATCTGGCTTACATCAGGAATCGCCCCAGCATCTGACAACTGCTGTTCGAGGAAGTCGAAATAGTTACGCAGAAGCGCGCAGGATGAATCAGACGTCATCTCCATCGCCCCGCCAGCTGCCATCTTGGTCAGCTCCTGTCGAATTATGCGTACCCGATCTATCGAGTCGAGATTGCCTGCCATGATCATCGTCTCCGTTCCAGTTCGGGTTCGGTCACAATTAACTGTTCGGCAACTAAATTACGACTTTGATGCTTCCCTGTTGCTGTATCGTCAAACTGCGATGCGCCGCACACGGCGGCCCGACCCGATGGCCTGCCTCCCGCCCCACAGGAGCCAAACCAAAACCAAGAACCAGTGTAAGAGTATTAGCGTTTATTTATATACAATTCTACCCGGATTCTCAGCGAAATCTATAAGAATTTCGTTCCGGACACTCAAACTGTGCGATCAAGCCTGACAATTATCGTGAAAAAACGCCCCTCCTCAACTCGCTTTCTCCGCGACATAGGAGACGCGGAGAGAGAAAAACAGCGACTTTTTAGCGTCGAAACACTCAAGGAATCAATACAATTTTGCCCCGAGTATGCCCCGCCTCGACCAGGCGATGAGCTTCAGCCGCTTCCTCCAACGGCATCACCCGGCTAACCCGCAGATCCAGCTTGCCGCTATCCGCAAGCTCGGCGCATTGCTCCAATATCTCGCCGTGATGGTCTCGTGCCTCAGGCAGATCACGCAGCATCGGCGTCAGCATCAGGGTAAATCCGACGCGGATGTTACGGTTGCGCGCCTCTTTCCAGACCTGCTCACCACCCGGATCGAGCAGGGTCACCAGATCTCCGTAGTGGGCCACCGTTGGAATCGACTTGGCGAACACATCTGGCCCCACACGTATCGAGCACCAAGATCGACGCACCGCCACTTTGGTGAGACAGGTCCACTACATCAGACAAAATCATCTTGCGTGTAGAGGATTGCCTCATCCGCCCCCAGAGACTTCACAAAGTCAGCCTTCTCCACCGAACTAACCGTGGTCAGCACACGGCGCCCCAACCGACTTGGCCAGTTGGATCGCCACATGGCCCACCCCACCAGCTCCGGCATGGATCAGCACCGTCTGCCCCTCAGCCAGACGCCCCCGACCGAACAGGGCCTCCCAGGCGGTGATCAACACCAGCGGCGCCGCACCGGCTTGCTCGAAGTTGAAGGTAGTTGGCTTCTTGCGCACCAGACAGGCATCGAGCACCGCAAACTCCGCGTAGTTGCCGTGGCTCCCCCCCAGACCACCATTGCAGAACCAGACCTCATCGCCAACCTCAAGGTGCTGCACAGCCTCGCCCGCCTCGACCACCACCCCAGCCGCATCGCAGCCCAGCACCGCCTGCAGGCCGTCGGCCATAAATACCCCGCGGCTGCGTATCTTGGTGTCCACCGGATTGACCCCGGCCGCCCGGATCTGCACCTTGACCTGGCTCGGCGACTCCAGCCCCGGCTCTTGGATATCCTCATACAACAGCACCTCAGGACCACCAGGTGCAGGCATCACTACCGCTTTCATTCACACTCTCCTTTTGTCGATCGGCCCAAGCGGGGCAAACAGCGCATACAGAATCCAGGCAAACCAAGAGACAAACAGCACAACCAGCAGCCACAGCAGCTTCTCTACACCAGCCGTTTTGTCTGAGCGCAGGATCAGTACAATGGGCAATAGCCAGATAAACAGCGCCCCGAACAGCGCGGCAAACCCGAAACCAAGCAAGGTCTGTATCACTCTCGATTCACCAGAACCAAAAAGCGAAAACTACTCTCCGTATGAGCACGCTTCAAGCCCTGCAACACCATCAACAGCAGCTTCGCGCCTGCCAGCGCTGTCCGCAGATGATCGGCCCGGTGGTCACAGGCCAGCCGGCACTCTCAGCGGTGATGCTGATCGGCCAGGCCCCCGGCGACCGGGAGGGCCCAGCCGGTCACCCCTTCGCCTGGACCGCCGGCAAGACCCTGTTCAAATGGTTTCAGCAGATCGGCATGGATGAGGCACAGTTTCGCAGCCAGGTCTACATGGCGGCGGTCTGCCGCTGTTTTCCAGGCAAAAAGCCTAAGGGAGGCGACCGAGTGCCAAACAAGCAGGAGATCACCCACTGTGCCGACTGGATGCGGAGCGAGTTCGAACTGCTGCAGCCACGCCTGCTGATCCCGGTCGGCAAGCTGGCGATCGAGCAATTTTGCCACTTCAATAGACTCACCGAGGTGATCGGCCAGTGCCACTCGATCGATCTCAATGACAGCCCGGCCGATCTGATCCCCCTGACGCACCCCTCCGGTGCCTCCACCTGGCACCGCACCGAGCCTGGCAAACAGCTACTCAACGATGCACTGGAACTGATCCACCGACACTCAGACTGGCAACAGCTCATCGATAATCACTCA
>AASF01001712.1 GCA_000168735.1 Candidatus Endoriftia persephone str. Hot96_1+Hot96_2
GATCCAGCCCAGGAGGCCGACAGCGCCACCCGACAGATTCTGCTGGGTCTGCTCGACACTATCGAAGCCAACGTCGACGGCACCCGCGCCGATATCGACTCAGAGTTTCTGCACGACCTTCGGGTTGCCGTTCCGGCGCACCCGGCTCTGCGTTGAGCCAGATCAAGGGGGTGTTCGATCCCAGAGGTGCTGGAGCCGTTCAAAAATGGTTTCGCCTGGGTTGGTCAGATCACCGGTGAGACCCGCGACCTGGATGTCTATCTGCTGAAGTTTTCCGGCTACCGGCAGAGCCTGCCAGCGCTGCTGGCGTAACGATCTTGACCCCTTTCACAGCTACTTGCTCGAACGCCAGAAGCAGGCGCAAAAGGCGATGGTGCGTAAGCTCAACTCGCCACACTTCCGCACGCTACTGAAAGATTGGCGGGCCTGGTTGGAGATGCCCCTGGCGGCGTCGTTGCCAGGGGCCAATGGCAAGCCAGCCGATTCCCGAAGTGGCGAATCAGCGCATCCGCAAGATCTATCGTCGGGTGCTCAAAGATGGCCTTGCGATCACCGAGCAGTCTGAGCCGGAAGCGCTGCACGATTTGCGCAAGCAGTGCAAGAAGCTGCGCTATCTGATGGAGTTTTTCCGCAGCCTCTACCCAAATGCAGAGATCAAACATCTGATCAAGGCGCTGAAGATATTGCTCGACAACCTGGGGGATTTTCAGGATCTGCAGGTGCAGGCAGAGAGTCTGGAGCAGATGGGTCAGCAGATGCTGCAGGAGGGTGCCTCCGCCACCACCCTGATGGCGATGGGGATCCTGGTGGGGGATCTACTACAGCGCCAGCAGTCGCAGCGGGAGCAGTTTGCCGCGCTGTTTGCCTGACTTCTCCAGCCAGGCTAACCAGAGCGCCTTTGCGCAGTTGTTGAAGGGGTGATGGGATGAAGATTATCGGTGTATACAACATCAAGGGCGGAGTCGGAAAAGACTGCCACCGCGGTCAATCTCGCCTATCTCTGCGCCCGGGCAGGCTACCGTACTCTGATTTGGGACCTCGATCCCCAGGCTGCCGCTACCTTCTACTTTCGTATCAAACCGAAGGTTAAGGGTGGCGGCAAGGGGCTGCTGAATGGGCGGGTCGAGCTGGACCCGGGTGGTCACGGGGCACTGATTTTGAAAACCTCGACTTGCTGCCGGCAGACTTCTCCTACCGCAACATGGACCTCAAGCTGGAGGAGGCGAAGAAGCCGACCAAGCAGTTGTTGCGGTTGTTGAGACCGCTCTCGGAGGAGTATGACTACATCTTTCTGGACTGCCCGCCGAGTATCTCGCTGGTGTCGGAGAACATCTTCCGTGCTGCCGATGGCCTGCTGCTGCCGCTGATCCCCACCACACTCTCCCTGCGCACCTTCAAACAGCTGCTCGACTTCCTCGAGGGGCACCGCATCGCCGGG
>AASF01001711.1 GCA_000168735.1 Candidatus Endoriftia persephone str. Hot96_1+Hot96_2
AATCGCCTTGATCAGGTCGGGAGAGACCCGGGTGAACGCCATCATGCCAAAGCAGAAGAGCACGCTGGCGAGACTGAAGAGGGCTTCCCAACCCATGATCACCTGTCTGCAATCTATCGTTTACAAAAGGGCCTGTGATAATCGCCTCCACAAAAGGCGATCAACCCTAAGCATAGATGCAGAGCGGGAAGCCAGAAACCCCAATCAGGCAATCAGCCCATAGAGGGGCCTGGATCTCGCTCCGCCCAGAGGGGTATCGTCGATGGTCTCCAGCACCATCGGAATATCATCGAAGCGCGGGTCGTTCATGATGTAACGGAAGCACTCCCAGCCGATCTTGCCTTGCCCCAGGCTGTGGTGGCGATCGACCCGCTGGCCCAGTTCCGGCTTGCTGTCATTGAGGTGCATGCCGCACAGGTAATCAAAACCGACGATGCGCTCGAACTCGGCGAAGGTCTGCTCGCAGGCCTCAGCGCTGCGCAGATCGTAGCCGGCGACGAAGCTGTGGCAGGTATCGAGGCAGACCCCAACCCGGGACTTATCCTCCACCCTATCGATGATCTGCGCCAGATGCTCAAAGCGGTAACCCAGGGTGGAGCCCCTGGCCGGGCGGTATTTTCGATCACCGCCGTCACCCCCTCAGTCTGCGCCCAGGGCGATATTGATCGACTCGGCGACCCGCTCCAGGCTCGCCGGCTCGTCGATCTTGCGCAGGGTCGCACCTGGGTGGAAGTTGAGTAGCTTGAGGCCAAGCTGCTGACAACGCTGTATCTCATCGATAAAGGCGTTGCGCGACTTCTCCAGCCCCTCCGGCTCCGGGTGGCCCAGGTTGATCAGGTAGCTGTCGTGGGGTAGCACCTGCGCCGGATTGATACCGACCTGCTGCAGGTTCTGCTGAAAACTCTCGATCACCTCATCAGTCAGCGGCTTGGCACGCCACTGGCGTTGGTTCTTGGTGAACAGGGCAAACGCCCCCTGGCGCCGATCTTCCCAGCATTCAACGGGGCATTCTGCACACCGCCAGAGGCACTCACATGGGCACCGACATATTTCATCTTTGATCCTGCTCTCTGCTGCAAAAATGGCCGCGCATTCTAACCATAAAAGTGTGAGAAAGCCTTAAGGAGCCTCTTCTACTTTGTTAGATTCACCTGGAGCCAGGGTTGGTGGAGCGATCCGTGGGTATCTGCGGCAGGAATGCCGCAGCCAAACCCACAGGGATGGGTTCACGGCGCATCGCTTGTCTGTCCAGTTTCACCGTCGATGGGCAGACGAATGATGAAGGGTGGTGCCCTTCCCCTAAACGCTGGAATCCACCTCTATGGTTCCATTGTGTTTATCCACCACCGCGGAGTAGGTGATCGACAAGCCCTGGCCCGTTCCTTTACCCACCCCCTTGGTCGTGAAAAAGGGGTCGAATATGCGTGGCAGTATCTCTTCCGGGATGCCCCCTCCATTATCATTGATACTGATCTCGGCATAATCNGCCCTCTTGCGGGTGGCGATCTGGATGATCCCTTTCTCATCTGGGCATTCCTTGCGCCTATCGGCGATGGCGTGGCCAGCGTTGACGATAATGTTCAGGATGGCCTGGTTGATCTCCCCGGGAAGGCAGCGGACCGCAGGAAGCTCAGGATCAAACACGGTCTCCAGCTCGGCATGGTATTTCCACTCATTGCGAGACACATCGATAGTGCTCTGAATGGCGCTATTGAGGTCTACAAAAGTCTTCTCCTCTACGCCGGGATGAGAGAACTCCTTCATCGCCCGCACAATCTTGGTGACGCGTTCAAGCCCGCCCAGGGTCTGCTCAACCGCCAGGGGGATCTCCTCTTTCAGGTAATCGATTTCGATCGTCTCAGCCTGCGCAGCGGCCTCGGCAGCCAGCTGCGCCGCTAGCGGGTCACCGCTAGTCAGTGCTGCGATGCTGCGCTCCTGCAGGGAGACGAGTTTGATGATGTCCGCATAGGCATCCTGCAAAAAACGGGTGTTGTCGCTGGCATACTGGGTCGGGGTATTGATCTCATGGGCGATG
>AASF01001710.1 GCA_000168735.1 Candidatus Endoriftia persephone str. Hot96_1+Hot96_2
GATCAGCTGCTTGATGGCGACGCTGCGTGATTGGCCGATCTGATGCAGATAGTCGCCATCGAACCCCTCACGCAGTGGTTCGAGGCCTAGCCTGGCTAGCAGTTCATGGCACTCGCCGGTCGGCTGCCAGAGCACGGCGCCGAAGCGCCGTGGATCACGCAGGCGCAGCAGTGAATTGTTGTCGAACTCCAGGTCGAAGTGGTCGTGGCGCTGGGGCGGCGTACCGTTCGGCAGCACCCGCAGACTGCCCGACATGCCGAGGTGCAGGAGCAGGCTGCCTGGGGCGAAGTTGAGCAGCAGATATTTACCCCGCCGTCCCACCGAATTGAGCCGCTGGCCATTTAGCCAGTGGACTCCAGATTTTCTGGGCACAGGCCAGCGCAACCGCGGCTGGCGCACGACAATCCCACTGACAGCGGCGCCCTCAAGGTGTGGCGCGATGCCGCGGCGGGTGGTCTCTACTTCTGGCAGTTCAGGCATATTTACTCCAGAAATGCCGCTGCCGGCGCGCTCAGGTGGTGACGAAAGCCATCGCCGATCAGATGGACCTGATCACCGATCTGCAGATAGCGCTGGCCGCTGAGCGGTTCTGTGGTGCCAAAACGTAGCTCGGTCTGGTCGAGCCAGAGGATCGTTTCAGGTGGCTGCAGGGCCGAACGCAGCGAGGCGCCCCTGCGGCAGTGGAAAGTGCGCCAGACTAGGGGTTGTGGCGATGCCCAGTAGTTGCGCCACCCGTTGCTGATCGGCCCGTGCCTCGCCCAACCACCAGACCCCATTGTGCCGCTGCAGCTCGATCGTCTGTCCCGCACGGATCAGTCGGATCTGTTGGATCCTGGCTGGGCTGAGTCGGGTCAGCGGCGGCGGCATGTCGCTGGATTGCAGCCACCAGGCCGCCCCACCCAGCAGGGCGACCAGCAGCAGTAAGATCAGATTGACCCGGCTGAGCGTGCGCATCTCAGGCCCGGTTGCGTCGCCAGCCGAGTAGCCCACCGATGCTGAACAGTAGCAACGGCAGTGCCTGAACAGTGCGCCCAGCCCGATGATCCCTTTGGTCAGCGGTGAGAGCTGCAGCTCTCGGTCGAGGATCGGTCGTGGCGGGATGCCGATCAGCTGCTCAGCGCCGGCCAGCCAACCAACCAGGGCCAGTCCCAGATCAAGATTGCCGGCATTGGCCAGATAGCTGTTGGAGAGAAAATCGCCGTCGCCGATCACCACCACCCGCTGTTCGCGCTCGCCCCGCTGGCGGGTGAGGGCGAGGCCGATGGTGAGTGGCCCGGCCTGTTCGCCAAGTTCAGGATTGCGTTCCACCTCGCCGTGGATCGGGCCGGTCTCGTTCCAGCTCTGTGGCAGGGTGCGCAGCAGCCCGGTGACCTGCCAATCGCGGGTCTGATCCGCCTGCAGCGCCAGGCTCTCCGGAAACAGCGTGAGCAGATCGAAACCGGCGGTGGCGGGAAACTCTGGATATTCGGAGACCAGTGCCACTGTTGGGTTGTCGATGCCGAGGCGGCGCACATTGGCGTCTACCAGAGTGCCGGGCAGGGCTTCGATGTCGAGTTGCTGTAGCAGCGGCTGCAGGCTCTCGCGGCTGGATGGGTCTGTCAGCAGCAGCAGATTACCGCCTTGCTGCAGGTAGCGCCTCAATCAACGCCAGCTCGCCCTCCAGCAGGGCAGTGGTGGGGGAGGCGATCAGCAGCAGAGCGGTGTTGTCTGGCGGCACAGTGGCAGGGGTCAGAGCGACCAGCTGGTAGCCTTTCTGCTGCAGGGATTGGCCAAACGCCCCCAGGTCGTGGTTGCCTTGCCGTGCAGATCCCGTTCGCCGTGCCGGTGAGCGC
>AASF01001709.1 GCA_000168735.1 Candidatus Endoriftia persephone str. Hot96_1+Hot96_2
CGCCCTTGATCAAGCCTGTGCTTGCCTCGGGTGAGCTGCGCTGCATCGGCTCAACCACCTATCAGGAGTTTCGCGGCATCTTTGAAAAAGATCGGGCCCTGGCACGACGCTTCCAGAAGATCGATGTGGAAGAACCCTCAGTGGAGGAGACAGTGGAGATCCTCAAGGGGCTGAAGTCCCGTTTCGAGGAGCACCACGAGATCGAATACACGCAGGGGGCCCTGCAGAGCGCCGCGACGCTCTCAGAAAAATACATCAACGATCGACACCTGCCGGACAAAGCGATTGATGTGATCGACGAGGCGGGGGCCAATGTGCATCTGCAACCGCCCTGAGGAGCGCAAGAAGTTGATCGGTGTGGATGAGATTGAAGCGATCGTCGCCCAAGATTGCGCGGATCCCTCCTAAAAAGGTCTCTGCCCAGCGATACTGAAGCGCTGCGCAATCTCTCGCGGGATCTGCAGATGGTAGTCTATGGCCAGGATGACGCAATCGAGGCGCTGACCGCCGCCAATCCGCATGAACCGCTCCGGGCTCCTGCCGGGAGGGGCGTCCGGTGGGTTCATTCTTGTTTGCTGGCCCCACCGGCGTCGGCAAGACCGAGGTGACACGCCAGCTGGCGCGCATCATGGGCATGGAACTGATTCGTTTTGACATGTCGGAGTATATGGAACGGCATGCGGTCTCGCGTCTGATTGGCGCACCTCCCGGCTATGTCGGTTTTGATCAGGGTGGGCTGCTCACTGAAGAGATCAATAAACACCCCCACTCGGTACTACTGCTGGATGAGATCGAAAAGGCACACCCAGATATCTTCAACCTGCTGTTGCAGGTGATGGACCACGGTACCCTGACCGACAACAATGGCCGCAAAGCTGACTTCCGCAACGTGGTGATCGTGCTGACCACCAACGCGGGTGCCTCGGATATGAGCCGGCGGTCGATCGGCTTCACTCGACAGGATCACTCCAGTGACGGTTTGGAGGCGATCAAGAAGCAGTTCACGCCGGAGTTCCGCAACCGTCTCGACAGCATCATTCAGTTTTCAGCACTGTTGCCAGAGCATATTGTCAAGGTGGTCGACCAGTTCATCTTCGAGCTGGAGGGGCAGCTACAAGAGAAAGGGGTGGCGCTGCAGGTCGACGTCGAGGCACGCGCCTGGCTAGCAGAGCGTGGTTACGATGAGAAGATGGGCGCACGGCCGATGGCGCGGTTGATCCAGGATGAGATCAAAAAACCACTAGCAGAGGAGCTTCTGTTTGGTTCCCTCGCCACAGGCGGCACAGTCACCATCGAGCTAGTCGATGGAGAGCTGAGTCTCAAAGTGCTGGAGGAGGCGGTGCACTGATTCCAGTGCTCCACCTGAGGCGGGAGCGGCTTAGCGGGCGCGGTAGGTGATGCGGCCTTTGCTCAGGTCGTAAGGGGTTAGCTGAACGGTAACCTTGTCGCCGGTGAGGATGCGGATATAGTGTTTGCGCATCTTGCCCGAGATATGAGCGGTGACCACATGGCCATTCTCCAGCTCGACGCGGAACATTGTGTTGGGCAGGGTCTCGGTCACCGTGCCTTCCATCTCGATAAAGTCTTCTTTCGCCATTCTGCTACCTGAAAATTATCCCGGTCTGACCTGACTACAGCGTATCTGCTGAAGTCGCCGGTTTGTTGAAGCCGGGGATTGTACCACAGCATCTGCAGCAGAAAAGGGCCCATTCATAGGAGATTGAACGGCAGTGGGTTAATCTGCCAGTAAGGGCTCACCAGGTGCGAAGCGAACCCAGCCCTGGCCAGACCAGGCCTCCAGGGGGCGAAACTCCGATTTGTAGCGCATCTTTCGGCAATCTCTGATCCAAAAGCCGGGATAGACCCACTTCAACCCCAGTTGGCGAGCATGCTCGATCTGCCAGAGCAGGGCGAAGATGCCGATACCGTCCGGCCTGCAGATCCAGGGTCGAAGAAAGTGTAGACCGGAGGAGAGTCCGTCAGGCAGATGATCAGTGACGACCACAGCGGCAAGCTGGTCACCAAGACGAAACTCGTAAAAGCGGGTCTCACCCCACTCGCTGTGGAGAAACTCGATATATTGATCCGGATTGCTGTAGTCCATACTGCTGCCTGGATGCCGCTGCGCGAGATACTTTTGGTAGAGGACGAACTGCTCACTCTCCAGCTGTGGCGGGCGGGCAGTGATACAAAACCGTCCTGGCATTGCGTTTCCAGCAGCGGGGCTGGCTGCGGGCTAGGCTGAAAGTCCCTGGACCGGGAAGCCGCAGCGAGATGCAGGCAGAGCAGTCGGGGCAGGCTGGGCTGATAGAGAAAGCGGCCGCTGGCGCCGGTACCCCCGGATCGATAAGAGCCTGATAGATCGGCTGATCGATCTGCGCTGCCGGGTCCAAAAAAAGCGTGCGGGTTTGCCGACCCGGCAAATAGGAGCAGTCATGGGGCTGACTCAGATAGAGTGCCAGTGCCGGGTTAGAGGGGAATGTTGGATCGTCTATCATAGCTGAGTCCGCGGAAAGAACATGGGAACATTAGCCCAACTTTCCGCTCGGTCAGGCAGTATGCAGCCCTGATCCAGTGCTTGACTGAAGCGCTTGCGGGGGATCGTCTCCGCCCCCAGTGAGGCCAGATGGGAAGTGTAGACCTGGCAATCGATCAACTCGAACCCCCAGGCTGTCAGCTGCTGGGTAAGCCGCACCAGGGCGCACTTGGATGCATCGGAGACCCGGCTGAACATCGACTCTCCGAAGAAGACCGCACCGATGGCGATACCATAGAGTCCACCGACCAGCATCTCTCCCTGCCATACTTCTACGGAGTGGGCCAGTGCCCGCCGGTGACACTCGATATAGGCCTGAATCATCTCCTCGGCCAGCCAGGTACCGGGCGATGTGGTGCGGGGTTCAGCACAGGCGCGGATGACCGCCTCAAACTGTCGGTCGAAGCTGATCTGGAACTCTTTTCTGGCGAGCCGCTTGCGCAGGCTGCGAGAGATCTTCAGCTTCTCCGGGTAGAGCACCATACGCGGGTCGGGGGACCACCAGAGGATCGGGTCGTCTGGACCATACCAGGGAAATATACCGCTTCGATAGGCGTTCATCAGACGTTCGGGGGAGAGATCCCCGCCCAGCGCGAGCAGACCATCCGGTTCTGTCTCTGCCAGCGAGACATCGGGGAAAGGTGCGTAAGAATTGTTATCCAGCTTAAAG
>AASF01001708.1 GCA_000168735.1 Candidatus Endoriftia persephone str. Hot96_1+Hot96_2
TATGCAGGGTGTTCTGTCCAGGCGAGAAGCTGACTAAAACTGGTGTATCGAGGTTGCTGACAACGGGCGGTGCGTCCTGCTGCCAGAATCTGGTAGCCGGTGCGGTAGAAGCCGTCGCTGGCTACCCCATCGCTGACGGTGAAATACTCCACCAGCCAGGCGCCATCGGCATTGTTTGGCAGTGGGTTTTGCTCGTCGTGGAACTCGAACTGGATGCCATCCAGGGCGCTGATGGCCAGACTCTTGACCTCGTTACGAATCAACCGGCCGGGGGTCTGCTGCAGGGTATAATCGGTCTGGGTGTCGCTACTGTAGTCGAATACAGAGACGGTCGCGCCATCCAGGTTGGCCGATTCATCCTCATACCAGAGGCCCCAATAACCTACATGGCCGTACTTGCCATCGTAGGTGAAGGAGAGCCCCGAATTGAGGCTGAGCGTGCGCGCCGCTTGTGTAGTCGAACAGATCGTAGCTCCAGACTGTTTCGTCGATGTTGTTACGGTCGAGGCAGACCCTGTGGGGTTAGGCTGTCTTGGCTGCCGATGATGAAGTCGGCATCGTAGCTGAGGCGGTAGGTGGCGTTTTCGCCGCCGGGATCGGGGGTCATGGTGGTGCGGGTGATCGCCTGGCCGGTGGTCTCGCCCTGCATCTCTACCGAGGCGGCGCGTTCGATCTGCATCGGCCCGAAGCCAAAGTCATCCTCCATCGACTCGAAGAAGGTGAAGCCGTTGAGCCCGCTGCTCACTCCGGCGGTAGATATCTCGCCGCTACCGAAGCTGGTGCCCTGATGAGTCTATCATCTGCCAGGTGAGCTGAAACTCACCCATCGGGTTGGTAGCGCTGGGCTCGGCGGTGACCTCGGCACGGGGCCTTGATCAGCATGCTGCTGTTGCCTGGGCCCTCCATCTCCGGGATCAGACGTTGCACGATCATCGGATCCTCATGGGAGGCGCGAGTTGAATCGATAATCAGCTCGGTGTACTTGGTAGCATTTTGCCCGCTGGACTGATTCTGGCTGCTGGCGCCCGATTCACCCTGGGAAGCATTCATCATCATCCACCAGGGCGATGTAGGCCCCTTGGTCCACAAACTGGTCGGCGCGCATCTGCGAGATGAAGCAGAGGATCTCGTTGGCGGTATTCACCGGCTCGATGGCCGGGTGGTAGGTATGGATATCGGTACTGGCGTTGGCGTAGTCACTGCCGGCATCGTCAAATCTCAGGCCAAGCTCGCCGCGACCGGCGAAGCGCGCGGCGGTAGATCGGGCGCTGCTCGATTCTGCGGCCACCACGTCCACTCGTTCCGGCAGTTGAAGGCCGGAAATTGCTTCGCTGGTGGTGGTCTCTGTGCTCCCGCCACCGCCACAGGCTGTGAGTATCAGAGGCGTTGAGAGGGTAAACAAACGCACCATATCGATGTAAAAACTGGTTCATTTGTCGTCTCCATTGGCAAACAAGAACATCTTTCCCATCTTCAGTTCGTGGACCCGAACTGATTGAGACATCGGCGCGTTGGAGAAAACCTGAAGCCGGGATTGAGTGAGGATTGTGATGGAGCAGCTGCGTTACGACAGAAGTCTATTTCAGCGCAGGGGTATACAGGTTGGTGAGTGCGGGGTCTAAGTCGATAGGTTTTTCGGGATGACAAGTGAGTGGATATTCGCGTGGCTGATCCCATCGAAGGCGACCA
>AASF01001707.1 GCA_000168735.1 Candidatus Endoriftia persephone str. Hot96_1+Hot96_2
CCTTGATCAACTGCATCACGATATTGTCACCCGCTACCGGGTTCACTTCCTGGGCGAAAAGTTCTACCCCATCAGAGCTGTTTGAAGGGGCACGGGAGGTGGTCGAGCGTTTGGCTGCTGAGGATTATCTGCTGGCGGTGGCCACCGGCAAGGGTCGGCAAGGTCTTGATATGGTGCTGGAGAGCAGCGGATTGGGCAGCTATTTCCAGTCCACCCGGTGTGCCGATGAGGCGTTCTCCAAACCTCACCCTGAGATGTTGGAGCAGATTCTCGATGAACTCGGGGTTCTGCCCAAAGAGTCGCTGATGATTGGCGACACCGAATCTGATCTGCAGATGGCCAACAATGCGGGCACTAAATCCCTTGCTGTGAGCTATGGGGTGCACAGTGTGGAGCGTCTGCGACAGCACAATCCGTTGGGTTGTGTTGACCGGGTTAGCGAGATCCCACAGTGGCTCGAAAGCTTTTCTGCGGATATTGCCTGATAGACGTAATTGAAGATTATCAAAAGGATAAGAGGAGTAGTTTATGTCGGATCAGAGTCACGAAAACCCACAGCCTAAGCAGGGGCGACCCCTCCAGGTGGGAGCGGGAGTTGCTCAACAAGGTGGTGATGACCTCCCTCAACGAGGGCCGTCGCGCCCGTCGCTGGGGTATCTTTTTCAAGTCCCTTACCTTCCTCTATCTATTCCTGTTGCTGACGATCTGGTGGTCGGATGATATCGACGTGAAGATGGCGGGCAGCGAAAAACACACCGCGCTGGTGGAGGTCAACGGCATCATCGCCCCCGACACCAAGGCGAGCGCCGACAAGGTGGTGACTGGCCTGCGCAATGCCTTTGAAGATAAAAACACCAAGGGGGTGATCCTGCGCCTCAATACACCCGGCGGTAGTCCGGTGCAGTCGCGCCTACATCAATCAGGGAGATCACCCGCGCTGCGGGGAAAAATATCCCGATATCCCGCTCTATGCGGTGATCGTCGATATGTGTGCCTCAGGTGGTTACTACATCGCGGCGGCGGCGGATGAGATCTATGCCGATGAGGGTAGCATTGTCGGCTCGATTGGTGTGCTGATGAACGGCTTCGGCTTTGTCGATGTCATGCAGGAGCTGCGGCATCGAACGCCGTCTGATGACCGCCGGCGAACATAAGGGGATCCTCGATCCCTTCTCACCGGTGAACGACTATGAGCGGGAACATATCCAGCGCATGTTGGATCAACTGCATGCCCAATTCATCGAGACGGTAAAGCAGGGTCGAGGTGAGCGCCTCAAAGTGGATGAATATCCTGAGCTCTTTTCCGGGCTCTTCTGGAGTGGCGAGGAGGGGCTGAAGATTGGGCTGGTGGACGCCTTCGGCAGCAGCAGTTACGTCGCACGGGAGGTGATCGGTGCCGAGGATATCGTCGATTTCACCCCGGAAGAGGATATCTGGGATCGTTTTGCTGAAAAGCTCGGAACTGGAGCGGCTCAGGCGATTGCCCGCATGGGAGGGCTGACCGAAGGCTGGAGTCTGAGGTGATCCGACTGCCACGTATCTGCTGGGTCATCAGCAGATGCGTGGCAGGGGGTCGTCTTCCAGCTCCTCGAGGATGCGCGCACCCCCCAGTTCCGTCTGCAGGATGACATGGGCATCCCTCGGCCAGGAGGGTGCCGATGAGTGCTGCATCGCACCCCTCATCAAAACCCCGCCAGCGTTCCAACGCAGTCTCAGCTTGATCAGGTGAAACAATCGCTACCACCCGGCCCTCGCAGGCCAGGTAGTGGGGATCGTAGCCGAGGATCTCGGCACACCGAGGCGTACCTGATCCCTGACCGGGATGGCGCTGTCATTCAACCGCACCTGCAGGCCGGTAGCGCGGCAGATCTCATGGGCGACGGTGGCCAGACCGCCGCGGGTCGGGTCGCGCATAAAGTGCAGCCCCGGCAGATCGAGCAGCGATTGGGTTAGCCGCAGCACACTGCCGGCATCTGATCTGAGATCACCGTGCAGGCCGAACTGCTCCCGCGCCAGCATCACCGCGATGCCATGATCCCCCACCGGACCGCTGACCAGCACCCGATCTCCGGCCTGGATTCTGTCCAGTGCGGGCCGCACTCCGGCCGGGCGTAGCCCGGACACCGGTGGTGGCGAGGTAGATGCCGCCACCCTCGCCACGGCGCACCACTTTGGTATCACCGGCGGCAATTCGCACATCGATGGCGTTGGCCGCCGCGGCGATGCTCCTGACAATCCGCTCCAGCTGTTCGATCTCGAAGCCCTCCTCGATAAAGGCGTTGAGGCTGAGATAGCGGGGCAGGGCGCCGGCCACCGCCAGATCGTTGCAGGTGCCGTGTACCGCCAGTGAGCCGATATTGCCGCCCGGAAACTCCAGTGGCTGCACGGTAAAGCCATCGGTGGTGAAGAGCAGATCGCCGTCCC
>AASF01001706.1 GCA_000168735.1 Candidatus Endoriftia persephone str. Hot96_1+Hot96_2
GTCAATGACAAGGTGATCCGAGACGGCCTGGCGAAGGGTGCCAAAGACTACATCGGCGGCAACTGCACCGTCAGCCTGATGCTGATGGCGATGGGCGGTCTGTTCCGCGAGGATCTGGTGGAGTGGGTCACTGCGATGACCTACCAGGCCGCCTCTGGCGCCGGTGCACGCAACATGCGCGAGCTGATTAGTCAGATGGGCAGCATCGAGGATGCGGTAGCTCCGCAGCTGGCCGATCCTGCCTCGGCAATCCTGGATATCGACCGAACTGTCGTCGAGGCCATGCGCGCCGATGCATTTCCCACCGATAATTTCGGTGTGCCGCTGGCCGGCAGTCTGATCCCCTGGATCGATGTGGCGCTGGAGAACGGCCAGAGCAAGGAGGAGTGGAAGGCATTTGCCGAGACCAACAAGATCCTCGGTCGCTCCGAAAATCCGGTAGCTATCGACGGTACCTGTGTGCGCATCGGTGCCATGCGCTGTCACAGCCAGGCCCTGACCGTGAGGCTGCGCAAGGATGTGCCGATGGATGAGATTGAGTCGATACTCGCCTCCGCCAACGACTGGGTGAAGGTGATTCCCAACCAGCGGGATATTACCGTGCAGGAGCTGAGTCCGACCCAGGTTACCGGGACCCTCGCGGTACCGGTGGGGCGTCTGCGCAAGATGAACTTGGGCAGTGAATATCTTAACGCCTTCACCGTCGGCGACCAGCTGTTGTGGGGTGCTGCGGAGCCGCTGCGACGCATGCTGCGGATCCTTCTGGAAGATTGATCGACGCAATGGCCCAGGCGCTGGGCGCTATTCAGAGCCCCGTTGGAGATAGATTCAACGGGGTTTTCTTTTTCATTATGAGGTGATGGTTTGCAGGAGAGATCGGTTGATATTGCTATCGTGGGGGCGGCCGGGTTGGTGGCGGAAGCGCTGCTGGCCGCCATCGATGCACACCCCCGGGCTGAGCGGCAGTGTTGTGCTGCTGGGTGGTCCGGATGAGGTGGGCAGAGGCATCGAATTTGGCAGTCGGGAGTTGGAGATTGCCGACCTGGAGCTGCACAGCTTCGATGCAACCCCGATCGTTATCTCCACCGGCGAGTCGGATGTAGCGCCGGATTGGGTGGAGCGGGCTCAGGATGCGCGTTGTATCGTGCTGGATATCGGCTCGCATCTGTGCCCAGAGTCTGACTTGGTTCCGGTGGTTGGGGCAGTGAACCCGGAGGCGCTGGAGCCTGTGTTATCGGGTGGAGTGGTGCCGTTACCAGGAAGCGTCGCGACTCAGTTGCTGACGGTGATCAAGCCACTCATCGAAACGCTCGGGGTGGAGCGGGTCTCGCTGTTTGTTGCCCAGGCGGTATCGGAGTTGGGACGCAGCGGGGTGGAAGAGGTGGTGCGGCAGACCTCGCTGCTGCTCAATGGCAAGCCAGTCGCACCGCTGCTGTTTCCTCGCCAGATTGCGTTTAACCTGATCCCACAGGTTGGCGAGTGTTTGTCGGGTGGGATGAGTAAGATGGAGACCGATCTGCTGGATGTCTGTCAGCTTGTCCTGGGGCGATCTTGTCCGTCAATCAGTGTTAGCTCTGCTTGGGTGCCAGTCTTTTTCGGCCACTCGATGGCGCTGCACTGCACGGCCTCTGCAAGCCTGTGGCTCCCAGCAGGTGATCGAGAGCTGTCTGGAGCAGGCGGATGGCATTGAATTTGATCGATGTTGATAGTCCAGGGGCCCTCTCTCGGTTGGTGATGCCTCTGCGTGGTGTGTCTGTGCTGGTCGGCCGGTTCGTGTGTAGAACAGAGAATCCAACTGAA
>AASF01001705.1 GCA_000168735.1 Candidatus Endoriftia persephone str. Hot96_1+Hot96_2
CTGATCCTGCACTCGTTGCACTTTGATAGAGCGCCCATCATGCATTACGTGCAGATAGAGCTTGTCAGCGGTCAGACTGATCTTGCCACCTTTACCAACTTCGAGTTCAGCAGCGGAAACGGGCCAAGCAGACAAATAGACAAGGCCAGAAAAAAGTGCTCTGACAAAGAGAGATTTCATGCTTTTCCATCAGAATCCGAATTATTCGTTATCAGGACAGACTTCACTGGGATAAAACATAGCTTTGCAACGCAAATCCTCACCGCTTCAGGAATCGGTCCATGATCTTCTTTCGAATATCACTGATTGCAGCACCATCCCTGTAATCTTGCAAATACCTTCCTCCTGGCTCGCCGGGGGGAGTTTCATGTAGAAAGTGTAACTCCCCACATATCGAGACTTAAGGTCAGCCTCAAACTCCTCCTGACTTGCTCCTTCGATCGCCACCTCGGAAGCAGCGCTCTCTCCTACGGCATCAGGTTTTGCCCGGTCCAACTTCTCCGCTTCCAGTGAAATTTCAGAGAGGTATGAATCCTCCTCAGCCCCGACCACAGCCCCAAAAACAGGGACCATCAGAAGGAAAAACAACCCCAAAGACCTCAAAAACCGCTTCACCAAACCGCCCCGACTGCTGGTTTGTGTCGGCATATCACACCTCTTTGGTTTATAGAGTTCAGAATATAGCCCACAACTCAGCATCAAAGACAGTGAACCATCTGTTATTCTCGGCTTGAATCCATCCTAGCCACCGGAGCTAACNCGGGTCCGTGAAAATAGCAAGATGTGCGTTCGTCATCAAGGCTTANCCAACGCGGGGGCTTTTCCCTTTCCGAAATGAAGGAACAAATACCCTAAGCGTGACATATAGCAGACTTTGGTTACTTTTCTTGGGGCATATGCGTCAAATCGGTACCACACCAATAATCTTGCCGACGCACCCACTGGACAGATCCAGATCCCGGTTAAAACAGAGCCACACACACAGTAGACTGTAGTTATGAATACAACCCTCGGCGTCATCATGGACCCAATCGAGTCCATCAAGGTCCAGAAAGACAGCACCTTCGCCATGCTGCTCGCTGCACAGCATAGAGGCTGGGAACTCCTCTACATGGAACAGGGCGACCTTTCGCTTTCTGACGGAGTCACCTATGCCCGCATGCGCCCGCTAAGGGTACGCGACAACGCCAGCAACTGGTACCAACTTGGCGACCAGCGGCAGGCACCACTCGATTCACTTGATGTGGTACTGATGCGCAAGGATCCCCCGTTTGACATGGAGTACATCTACACCACCTACCTGTTGGAGCAGGCAGAACACCGCGGCTGCCTGGTAGTCAACCGTCCGCAAGCGCTACGGGATGCCAATGAAAAGCTCTTTACCAGCGAATTCAACGACTGCACTCCGCCCACCTTGGTCAGCCGGAGCGCCGCTGAGATCCGCAGCTTCCTCGACCAACACCAGGACATCATCCTCAAACCCCTTGGCGGCATGGGTGGCGCCTCCGTCTTCCGGGTGCGCCGCGACGAACCCAACACCAGCGTCATCATCGAAACCCTGACCCTGCACGGCACCCAGTTCACCATGGCACAGCAATTCATCCCTGAGATCAGCGCTGGTGACAAGCGTATCCTGATGATCGATGGCGAAGCCCGTCCCGTACGCTCTGGCGCGCATTCCGGGCCAAGGGGGAGACCCGCGGCAAACCTAGCGGCCGGCGGCAGAGGGCGAAAGGTCAACCCCTCTCCGAGCGGGACCAGTGGATCGCCGCCCAAGTCGGCCCCGAGCTGAAGCGTCGCGGCATCCTGTTCGCCGGCCTTGACGTAATCGGCAACTACCTCACCGAGATCAACGTCACCAGCCCCACCTGCATCCGCGAGCTGGACCGTCAGTTCAACCTCGACATCGCCGGCGACCTGATGGATAGGATCGCGGAGCGACTGCAGTGACCCGCAGCCTGCTGCTTGCGCTGCTGCTGGCACTCGCCAGCAGCGGCTGCAGCGAACCACAGCCGGTCCATCACAACCGCTTCCTCGCCTTCGGCACCCTGGTCGATCTCGACATCAGCGGCGTCA
>AASF01001704.1 GCA_000168735.1 Candidatus Endoriftia persephone str. Hot96_1+Hot96_2
AATCGCCTTATTCGAACTCTGCAGCTATCTGCAGGAGGTGCTGTTGAGCCTGCGGCCCGCGGCCTGAAAAAGAGCGGCCACGCTGCCACGCTCGACTGTGCCGCGGAGATCACCCTCGACAGCTATCCCGGCGCTCTCTCCCAGGTGATCACCAATCTGATTACCAACTCACTTGAACACGCTTTCACTGAGGGTGAACATGGGCATCTGCAGATCAGCGCCGAGCAATCTGGGGAGCGGCTGCTGATCGACTACCGCGATGATGGGCGGGGCATCAGCGAGGCCGATTTGACTCGGCTCTACGAGCCCTTCTTCACCACCGCCCGCGGCCGAGGCAACACCGGCCTGGGGATGCACATTGTCCACAATCTGGTGATCGGCCCGCTGGGGGGGAGCATCGAGTGCCAGAGCAGTCTGGGCAAGGGGGTACGCTTCCACCTGGAGATTCCGCTCGAGGCCCCGGCCGCCTGAAACGGATCATGCAAGCCCTCAGCACTCATCCTCACGTCGTGCAGTGACTGCTATCCCCTCCCCCATCAGTGTGATTTCCAGCGTGATCGGCCGGCAGCAAACGGAGCAGTCTTCGACATAATTTTGCTGAAGGATGCTGGGGTCGATCAGGATGGTGATGAATTCCCCGCAATAGGGGCAGAAGATGGTCTGAGCGTCGAGTAGGGAGATGGTGAATGCCTCGGGTGATCAGTCGTTGGCCTGCTTGCCGGCATCGAAGGCGGCACGCAGCGCTGCATGGATATTCGGGTGCTGTGCCAGATCATCGATCGCCAGATGCTCCTTGGGCGATCTTGTGCAGTTCATCCAACTCTGGTTGTTGCTGCCAGAGTTGGATGAACTTTTGCAGATCAAAGTGGCCATCGCTCAGGCATTCGATGGCCAGTCCACGTGGTGTGCTGAACTCGATTGGAGTTGCCTCCATCACCTCATAGAGGTAGGAGTAGGTATCGATCTGGTTGAGCCTGGCGAGTAGCCGATGCAGATCAGGTGATTCATCGCCGGACTCCATCAGCTGATCGAGATCGATGGTGGCGGTCGGAGAGTGGGTCTCTCCCCGAAAACCGAAGACAATGCGGGCGTCGATGGTGTTGTGCACGGCTGGGCCTCAAAGTGGAATCTAAATCTAGGAGAGGAACTATAAAAAGTTGCTGGTGGGGAGTACAGCAGAGATCAGTCTTCTATTTTGAAATTGGCCTGGGCGAAGCGCAGCAGAAATGGCGACAGATAGGCACTGCTGGCTGCTGAGTAGTCGCGCTCGGCACGATAGATGGTCAGCAGACGGGCCACATAGGGGCTTGCTGTGTGGCTGAACAGGAGTGCCGAGACCTTGGCCTGCTTGTATGCATGGCCGCGTAGATCGGTGCGGCCGACCAGATAGAGCTGGTGGCAGGCTGCCTGTTTGATGATCGCGGCAACCGCATGGCTTGGCAGTAGCAGGTAGAGACGCCCTTGCGCGTCGATCAACTCTGCGGCAATCGCGAGCAGTTGTTGATAGGGAAGCTGGTCAGTATGACGAGCCGTAGCGCGGAGTGGATCAGCGGTGCGGGTGTGATCGGTAAAAAATGGCGGGTTGCTGATGATCAGGTCGTAACGCGTCGGATTGCCTGCGGCAAACTCTCGGATATCCTGATGCACTGCCTGCAGCCGTCCGGCCCAAGGGCTGTTGCGGAAGTTATCTCGGCATTCGTCGAATGCCTCCTTCGTCAGCTCAACCCCGGGTTACCGATCCAGCACCCAGCTGCGCCAGCATCAGTGACAAAAGCCCGGTGCCGGCGCCGATGTCGAGCGGCCCGGTCATCTTTTTGGACCGGCGCCATCGCGCCAAACAGGGTGGCATCGGTGCAGACTTTCATGGCGGAGTGCGCCTGAGCGACAGAAAACTGCTGGAATTGGAAGGTCGACATGATGGGTAACCGGACGACCGCAGCGGGTCGTCCGGGGGGGAGGGGCTGGTTAGCCGAGCAGCTCTGCCATGCGTTTGCCCATCTCCGCTAGGTGAGCGCACCACATGGGCGCCGGCGGCCTCTAGAGCCTCGAATTTGGCGTTTGCGGTGCCCTTGCCGCCGGAGATGATCGCCCCGGCATGGCCCATGCGTTTGCCAGGCGGTGCGGTGACGCCGGCGATATAGGCCACCACCGGCTTGGAGACGTGCGCCTTGATGTACTCCGCGGCCTCCTCCTCGGCGGAGCCGGCGATCTCACCGACCATGATGATGCCCTCGGTCTGCTCGTCTTTTTCGAACAGTTCCAGACAGTCGATGAAGCTGGTGCCATTGATCGGATC
>AASF01001703.1 GCA_000168735.1 Candidatus Endoriftia persephone str. Hot96_1+Hot96_2
GATCATGGTGACAGTCTTCCATGAAGCGGAGGAGAAGGACGGCCTGGGCTTTCAGAAAGACCTCCATCGCCTGCACAAATACGAATATTCGATCATTTTCAAATGTCTGGTCGAGAAACGGAACCCTGCTGTTTCAGACACCTAATGCCCCCGCTGAGCTGTTGCCTACAAGTCCATCCGGTTACTCCGATTTCGAACTGCAGGGAGAGATGTGGCGCCAGTTCAGCATCGAAGACCCCGACGCCGGCCACCGCCTGCTGGTGGCTGACCTCTACGGCGATAGAGACATCCTGGCATCGAAAATCATCTTCAACATGCTGCACCCCTTCCTCTGGGTATCCCCCCTGCTTGCCGTGCTGATCTGGTTTGGCGTCGGGGCGTGGACTGGCGCCGCTGAGACGTCTCGCCACCGATATCCCGAATCGAGACTACAACTGCCTCAGCCCGGTCAGCATGCGCGATGTGGCCGCAGGAGGTCGCCCCCCTGGTGCGCGAGCTCAACGCCCTCTTCTCACGCCTCGACAACGCCTACATGCGTTGTCAGCCGCTTCACCTCCGATGCTGCCCACGAACTGCGCACGCCGCTAGCCGGCATCCGCGCCCAGGCCACCGTCGCCCTGCGCAGCCCCGACAAGGCGGGGCGGGAGCATGCACTGCGGCAGGTATTGAAGGGCAGCGACCGGGCAGCTCATCTGGTAAAACAGATGCTGCTGCTGGCCCGCGTCGATCCGAATGCGATTGCCACCTCGTTCAAGCCGATCGAACTACGCCAGGCCGCCTCCGAAGTGGTGGATGAGATGAGGTCAAAAGCCACTGAGCAGGGGGCTCGAACTGCAGCTGGAGGCGCCACAATCAGTCAGTGTGCCTGGCGATCTCGAACTCATGAAGTTGCTGCTGGGCAACCTGATCGGCAATGCCATCGCTCACACCCCCTCCGGGGGGCGGATCCAGGTCCGCCTGGAGCAGCGGCAAAACCCGGGTCGACTTAAGCGTGGAAGACACCGGCCCCGGGGTCGCAGCAGCGGAGCTGGAGCGGATCTTCGACCGCTTCTACCGCCATCCCGACAACCAACGCGGGGGGTTCGGGCTGGGCCTCTCCATCTCGCAGCGCATCGCGGAGCTTCATGGCGCCAAAATCAAGGCCAGCCCAGGCCAGCAAGGGCTGCGCATCCAGATCACCTTTCTCGACAGTGATTCTTAAAAAAATTCTGGTTTCTTAACGAATCTTAATCTTCGCCTGCTAGCTTGCCAGTTGCGGGGCACAGTAGAAGGCGGCAGAAAGCCCTCACACCCGACAGACTGTGCACAGTCACCTGCCCTAACGACCCAGGCAGCAACGGAAGAACGGCCTATCGCCGTGCTCTCCAAGCGAGGAGATCAGAATGAAAGATCCAAGGCGCTTCATACTCCCTTCCATCACCACTGGCCTGGCTCTCTGCCTGGCCGTCTCAACGACCACATGGGCCGACGAATTCAAGATCAAGCGAAGTCAATGGGAGGCAGAAGACAACCAGTTAAAAATAAAGGGTAAAGGCCAACACAACGAGAAGGTAAGCGTCAGCAATGCTGGGTCTGGTGTGATCATCGGCAGTGTCACCGTCAACCAGAAGGGTAAATGGGAACTCACTCTCAACGACCTGGCAACCGTGCCTTGCCGGATCCACGCCGAGTCGGCCGGGCTCGTCCAAGAACGCGATGTACGCAAAGCCCCGGCTGACTGCGACACAGGTGCTGGTGGCGGAGTGCGGAGGCGGAGGCGGAGGAACAGTCCGCACCAGCCCGCTCCGGGTGCTAGCCGCCAACGACCTCGGCATGCACTGCGCTGATCAAGACTACCAGATCTTCAGCATCCTACCACCGTTCAACGTGGTCCACGCCCAGGTAATCGAGATGGGCAGCGACGGCAGCCCCCCCCCCCCGCATCCTCAGCGACACCGACGTGGATCTGGTCTACTCTGCCAGCAGCAACCTGAGAGACCCTGTCGGCCCCGCTTCCATCAACACCACCAGCTTCAACGGGCCGGGGATCTTCAAATCCAATTTCTGGGAGATCACCGACTCGGGCAACACCCAGGGTGCCCTCGGTTACGCCTCGCTCTATCCGAGTGTGCTGGCCGTGGGACTCGACAGCCTGTGCGATCCCAATCCGGCCATCGGCTGTCCCAGCGTGTTAACCGCCGCCTTCGACCCGATCCCCGGTGACCTTGGAATTCCGGTGCCAGATCCAGCGCATCTGCCGGGGCTGGTGGTCGGGCAGCAGGCGATGCCCAGCGCGGTCAACCATACACCCTTCATCACCTCGCCCTTCTCCGCCAACGAACCCCAGCCATTCGACCGATTCGATGTCGACCTGCCCTTTTTCACCGCTCTGCCCATCGGCACCACCGTACTGGGTGTCAACTGGTTCGCCGCGGACGGCATCCCGATGCTGCCGGTGGATGACCTTGGGCAGAGCAACGCCTACCCACTGATGAAGGTCTCGGCGATCAG
>AASF01001702.1 GCA_000168735.1 Candidatus Endoriftia persephone str. Hot96_1+Hot96_2
CAAGAATGAGTAATCAGGATAAAAGCTTTATTAAGGATCTTTGTGACAACAATATGCCGGAGTATTTCAATTAGCCGATGCACCAAAAAACGTATAACAATCACATGCACTCGGACACCAAAAAGCGACGCTCGTTCCTCGCTATGCTTTTTTAGTGCCGGTGATGTGAGACGTTAGATTTCAGTCATGAATAATAAATGGTATCGCGCATCTCTATTCTGTGGTTTTACTCCACTTATTTCTGGCGTAATAATTTTTGTAAGTTGGTTAATCACTAGAGCTAACTGGCTTGAAATAGCTGGAATATTCAATATTGTTGCTGGGTTAGTTCTGTTCATTTTTGGCCTATTATTCTTAGGTGTGTACTACTTTAAAGGAAAAAGAAACAATAGTGTAAGTTTCAAGAAAATGGCCACTCCTCTTGCTATTCTTGTTTTCAATTTCCCTGTTGCTATGTTCGCAGTCACAACTGCAAACAATATTATGGGTATTTGCACCATAATGGTAAAAAATAATACATCCCAAGTTATATCTGACTTCACACTAATAGAAAACAATAAAAAACATGAATTCCCAATAATTAAACCACAGGAAACTATTACAAAAAATATTATCTTTGAACATGAAGGTTCAGTAAATTACGTGTTCACTTATAACAAAGAAGTGCAAAGTGGTGTTATGTTCGGGTATGTAACAGCAGGGTTAGGGCAAAAAGCAATAATGCTTATTTCAGGTGATGGCAACGTTAATATTGAAAATGAAATCGTAACAATCAAAATTCACTCAGACAGTCAAAGCTACGCGCCTTTTTGTGCTCTCGCTATCGCTCGATTATTGCACAATAAAGCGCTACGCTTTGCTGCTGGTGATTTTGGGCGTTGGGCGCATAAAAAGAAATAGCTGTGTAGCAGGCACAAAAATAGAATATATAAAGTTAAGCTAAGGGCGATTCGT
>AASF01001701.1 GCA_000168735.1 Candidatus Endoriftia persephone str. Hot96_1+Hot96_2
TCGCTATGTGAAGATCTTCCTCTTCTGTAACTCACTGACTGCAGCCAGAATGCTCGACTATTCAGATGCCTACTCTGCCTATCTGCCCTGTAGAATCACCCTGATAGAAGACGAGCAGGGAAAGCTCTGGCTGATTGCGCTCAATATGGATTTGATGATCTACGGTGGTAAACCGCTGCCTCCTGCGTTGAAAGAGGAGGCGATTCAGGTCAAGGAGTACATCCTCGATATCATGAAGCGTGGGGCGTCCGGAGAGTTCTGAGCCTGGCCGGAAAGGCCCAGTCAGCAGCTAAGTGGTTCGGTATCGCTTGTTGGTCTGGAAATCTCTGAATTAGAAGGCCTGCGACGATTATCGTCGCAGGTTTTTTTATGGGCTCGAGGGGGGGGGCAAACAGGCAGCCATAGTTGCAGCTGGCAGTGCTTGACGAGAAACGCCCCTGAACAGGGGCGCTCTTATATCGTTATCTGCAGTGTGGAGTGGGCCTGCGGCTACTCCACTTTTTCGATGCGCAGATTGGTTGGTGGATCTGGGGCGTAGGTCTCGATGGCGCCGATCTCCCAGGCTGCCCCTTTTGGTCGTCGGTTGCCCTTTAGATCGTAGCGGATGTCGATGCCGTAGAGGTCTTCGAATTCCTGATACGCCTTGCTGAGAATGCCGGCATCAACACCAGGGGAGTTGGAGACCTGCTCGTAGCTGTCTCTGGCAAATACAGGGGCTTTTACCAGATTGTTGCTGCTGCTAGCCAGCTTTGATACCAGGCTGGAGTCTGACAGCAGATCGACATCCGAACCGGAGCGGGAGGTCCCGGCGATATCGAACGAAGCACCGGGCGTGGCGCTGTTCCACAGCAGGTTGTTGCGCAGATCTATCTGTTCCGAGATGCAGCTATCTACGATGATGTTGTGTAGAGATGCGTCCAGGATCAGATTGTTCTCGATACTGAAAGAATCCGCTCCGCACTGCCAGGAGTGATGGATGCCATCCTCTGTGTTGACGATGGTGTTATTCACCACTTTGACATTGGTGGAGTCGCCGCCGATATCGAATTGGATGCCTCTTCGAACATTACGGATTATATTGCCGATGACATAGCCATCCTGGACCCCCTCGATTCGCAATCCACGTCCACCTGCCTGTGAAATGTCGTTGAAAAGCAGCCATGCACGGATGGGCCCATAGCCTCCAGCGAGATCGATGCCGTTACTGCCAAAGATGACGGCGTCGCCGGATGGATGTATCAGACTTCTCATATCCGTAGATAGTGTTTTGGGAGATGATAGCGTCATGGATGGTCTTCAGGTCGACGCCGTTTTCGCGGTCCTCATGCATCACATTCTTGCCCACATAGACAAACCGCGGTGCAGGTAGACAGCGGTGGCAGCCTTGGAATGAGTCGCCGCTGTTGTGGTGGATGTGGTTCTCCAAGAATCCACATATTGGTGGCACCGCTGCTCAGATTGACACCATGCATGTCGATCGGATTGCTTGGGCTGCCCCGGTGGTTTGTCATGAATGTGGTTATGGTAGACCACATTGTTATTCGAGCTCCCCATCGAGACGGCGGAACCGTGGTTGCCCCATTAGTCGGGGTCGCTGCTGACTTCACTGTGGCGGAGCACGATGCTCTCGGAGCCCGAGGCCATCTTAATGTTGATGCCGGTGTGGAAGTGCGAGGTTCTCGACGATCAAGAACGAGCCGCCCAGCTCGATAACGCTCTCGCCGGGATCCTCAAAGCGGGGCATATTGTCAGGATCGGTGCCGCGGACGAAGACCGGTTGGCTGGCAGTGCCCGATGCTGTGATGTATTTGTCCCGGCCGATGTAGTAGGGGCCGCCATGGATCTCCACCACCGAGCCGGCGGGTAGAGAGATGGAGCTGCTTTTGAATAGGTCACAGATGGGGGCGCTTTTGGTGCCAGGCCAGTTGTTTTCGCTGCAGTTCGGGTCAGTGTTATCCACATAGTGGGTGTAGGGGGCAGTGCTATCGTTGCCATAGCCGGAGGCCCCGCTGTACATCTCGACAGATTCATCAATGCCAAATGGCGGCTCTGGAATGCCGATCGGTGGATTGTAGGCCAGGGCGTGCTGGACTGGTAGAAAAACACACAGCATTGCTGCCAGTTTGATCTTGCTTAAGCTGTTCATATCGCTCACTTTAGCGTTAGTTCCCAACGTCATGTCGTATGTCGTCCTTTGCTGCCGTTTATAAAGCCCTGCGGCTTGGGTTTGTGACCAACTCTGCGTTCCGGGTGTCATGACAGGACGCAGGAGACGTGTCGGGTGTCCGGCTGGGCCGGGTACGGCTGTTGAGGCGGCAATCCGCAGGTGAATCGTTCCGTTAGTTGCCAGATAGTGCCAGGATTATAGGTGTCAATTATCCCGACAGTCTTCGGCCTGCTTCACACTCCCCGCGTTCGGCGGCCTCTGAAGGATCATGGACAGCAGACTGCGACGTGAGACTGTGTCAGTCGTCGAGTTTGGCGATGATGCGGTTGCGCACAGGTTCATTCATGTCCGGGATCGGAAAAAGAGATGTTTTTCCCCAGAATCCCCTCCATCAGAAATCTGCCAATCGATCTGCTGATCTGTTGCGGCCCACACTGATCACCCTCCCGGGTTTGCAGCTGTCCGCCAATGATGAGCATCGCGAGGCCATGCATCATGGACCAGGCGGCAAGCGCCAACTCTTCGGTAGGCTCGTCACGGAAGACGGCTGCAGCCTTGCCGCTCTCGATCAGGGATAAGAGACTGTTGAATGCCCTTTCCGAGGCCTCGGCCAGTGTGCCGGAACACTCACCAGGCGTGATGAATCCGCCAAACATCAGCTGGGTGATCTCGGGGTTTTCCACGGCCAGCTCAACATAGGCGATGCTTGCCTCCTGAAGCTGCCTGGTGGGGTCATCGGGGAAAGTCAGGGATGCCTCTCGGGTGCGTGTCGCCAGCGCATTGAAGCCGGATTCAGCGATCGCCATGAGCAATGCGCCTTTGTCTTTGAAATGACGATAGGGGGCAGAGTGGCTGACCCCGGCCCGCTTGGCCACCGCTCTCAGGCTGATGGCGTTAGGCCCCTTCTCGGCAATCAGACTGATTGCGGCCTTGATTAAGGCATTTTTCAGATCACCGTGGTGGTAGTTCAATCGCTGTTCCGTCTGATTACAGTGAGTTAGTGGTTAACCTGTGCAATGTTGACGCTGTCAACTTGTGGTGTAGGATTGCATTCCCAGATCCACACCAACAGCTGCATTGATTGGTGCTGCCAAGCGGCTGCCACGCTTACAAGGAACATACCATGAAATCGATATATTGGTCAGATTT
>AASF01001700.1 GCA_000168735.1 Candidatus Endoriftia persephone str. Hot96_1+Hot96_2
GATCAATCTTATGGACGACAGCAGGATGGGCGTGACGATGAAGGTGGCCAGTAGCCGCCAGCAGCATGACCATCGCGCTCAGCAGCACCGAACTGCATGACCGGCTGGAAAGCTCGACGTTGCCAGCGTGGCAAACCCAGAATGCCAGGGGCGATGGAGGCCGCCATGATGGGGATGGATTCCTGATGTATTGTTTCGGCAAGCGCCAGGCCCTCATCCTGATGTCTGTGCGTTTTCCGCTGATACCGCACCATGAAATGCATGGTGTGATCCACGCAGATCCCCAGGGCGATGGCCGCGACCATCGCAGTCCCTGTATTCAACGGGATGCCCGCGTAACCCATGACGCCAAACAACACAATGATGGGGAAAAGGTTCGTAACTATGGCGACCAGCCCCGTCCTCATATTCACGAACAGCACAGAGATAATGATGAAGATGACAAGAATCATTAGCGCCAGGGATTTAGCCTGAGTGATTGCCATCGCGTCCGCTGCCCTATTGGTGAGAATGGATTCACCGGTGATTCGCACCTCGAGGCCGGGGTCGATCTGTTTTTCGGTGAATGCACGGATCTCCCGTAGCGCCTGCTTCAGCTGCCAGGATGAGCCGATAGGGTGCCGGACGAGAATCCTTGCTTCGCTGAAATCCGCCGAGACAAGGCCACTGACCTGTTCATGCCTGATAAAGAGCATGTACTCCTGAACGTTGGCATCAGATTCTGGCAGCCATAGATCGCCGCTCGTGCCCTCTTCCATGACGCTGTTAATCAGGGCGATAAAGTCGGCAAAGGAGAGTGACTTGTCGACCCATTCGCTCTGGGCCAGGTGGTCCTGAAGCTTCTTGATCTCCTCGAGATAGCGCAGCTTCAGAAAGGTGCCCTCGATCCCCGAATCCAGGACGATGGAGAAGGTCTCCATGCCGACGAGTCGCTCCTGCAGTCTGTTCAGACGCTGGGTGAGGTTTGAGTTGCTGTCAAAATAGTCCAGCGGCGTATTGTTTCACCCGCAACGAGAAGGCGCCATAAACGCTGACGATCACTACTATCGTTGTCAGGATGACGATTTTTCTTTTGTTTGTCTGAACCCGCCGAAAAATCCGCCCGGCCAGTCGATGGTAGGGGCTGCTGCTGAGGTTGGCTGATCGGGTGACAGGCCTCTCGCCGAGGTAGCGGAGACAGACCGGAAGCAAAAAGATGGTAATCAGGAAATTGAGCAGCAGGCCTGTGGATGCGACCAGACCGAACTGCCGCAGCAGTTGGATGTCGTTTAGTGCAATGGAGAGAAAACCGAGATAGGTGGTGATGAAGGTAAGCAGCCACCGCGAGTCCCATGTTGCGGCCCATGACATGGATGCCATCCATGCGCGGCATCCCCTGCAGGGTGCCGGCATGGTATTCGGCGAGCAGATGAATGTCTTCGGTGGAGCCCGTCGGCCCCGAAAGTTTCGCGGGTGTGTTTGTAAAAGGCCCTGGCCGGATCGTTGTCGACCAGCATGCCCTCTGCAGAGATATTCAGACGGAGTTCGTCCACCCTGGAGAGAGCGACGGCGGTC
>AASF01001699.1 GCA_000168735.1 Candidatus Endoriftia persephone str. Hot96_1+Hot96_2
CCTTGATCCTCTCCACCGGGTCAGTTCTACTACTACTCTCGGTGCTGGCCCTGCTTGGCTACGCGCGGTCGCCTTACAGGCCGGATTCAGCGCCTCAATCGCAGCGTGGAGGCTGGCGGTCAGCCCCGATGGACGCATCCTCTCCAACCTCCCTGCGGTCTCCGAGCGGGACGAGATCGGTGAACTCAGTCGCAGCTTTGGCCGGGTATTGCGACGCCTCAGCGAATACAACCGCTATCTGGAGTCGATGGCGTCACGACTTGCCCATGAGTTCCGTACACCGCTGACCATGGTGCAGTCCTCCCTGGAGAATCTAGCCAGCGACCCGGACCCGCAGGCGCAAAGCCGTTACCTGGAACGCGCCACGGAGGGTAGCCGGCGGCTCAGCCTGATCCTGCAGCGGATGCGCGAAGCGACCCGCCTGGAGCAGAGCCTGCAGCAGGCGGAGCGGGAGCCGCTGCAGTTGGAGTCGCTGCTGCAGACCATGCTGGAGGGGTATCGGGTCAGCTTTCCCGATGTTCGATTCGAGTTGCAGACAGCACGGCTGGCGCCGATCGACGCCGCACCCGAGCTGATCGCACAGGCCCTCGACAAGCTGGTCAGCAACGCCATCGATTTTCAGCCAGGAGCAGACGCCAATTCGCCTGCAGCTGACTCCATTGCCGGAGCACAGTCGGCAGCGGCTATCTGTGATCAACCAGGGCCCTACCCTGCCAGAGACCATGACCAGCCACCTCTTTGACTCGATGGTGAGTCTGCGAGGAGATCGGGACAGCGGCTCACATCTGGGCCTGGGACTCTATCTGGTGCGGCTGATCGCCGAGTTTCACCAGGGGCCACGTCTATGCTGAAAACCTGCCAGACGGCAGTGGCGTGGTGATCGGCATGGAGTTTCCCGTCAACTACTAGCAAGGATTAAGGCCGCAGCCGAGCATGTCGCGCCTCCAGCGGTAGCTCCGCCAAGGCTTCGCAAGCGGCATAAAAGCGTTCTAAATCTCCACTCTGTTGCCGATAGAGTGCCTCCAACCCGGGCACCAGCGACTCGTAGGTGGCCAGCGATGCTAGCAGAGCGTTGTTGAGTGGACGTCGGAACCAATGGTCAAAGCCACTGTAACCGCCCCACTCCGCCTTCAAGGCCTGATAGCGCCGCCGCAACTGGTCGAACAGCGCCTGTTTGCGCTGGCGCATCTGGGATGCTGGCAACCCTTCAGCATAGAGCACTGCGAGGGATGCCCGACTCTGTAACAGTAGCTGAGTGAACTGGCTGCTACGGCTACGCTGTCGATGCCACTGCTCAAGTTTTTCCGGAGCCTCCTGCTCTAGCCAGGCTTGCACGCCGATACGTGCCAGCTGTGTGGCAAACGCCTCATTGAAGGCGCTGTCGCCCTGCACATAGAGCTTTTGATGGGCCAGCTCGTGGAAGATCAACGCCGCCAGGCGCGGCTCCGACCAGCGGATCACGCTGCTGGTGATCGGGTCATCGAACCATCCCAGCGTCGAATAGGCGGGCACCGGGTTGACCACCTGGTCG
>AASF01001698.1 GCA_000168735.1 Candidatus Endoriftia persephone str. Hot96_1+Hot96_2
GATCCGGTGTATTGGGCGGATCATGCAGATAAAAAGCGCCGCTAGTCAGCACCACGCCCGCCATCACCGACAGCGGGATGCGCCAGTCGAGCATGCGACGGAATGCGAGATAGAGTCCGCACAGGAGGATTAAAAGAGCGGAGGTCTCACCGGGCGGAGCCGGTGGCGGTGCCCAGCAATAGGTCGAGGCTGTTGGTCTCGATACCTTCAAATTTCTGCAGACCCAGTGGGGTGGCGCCGCTGAAGGCATCGATCCGTACCTGTTCCACCCAATCGCCAAGCGCTGGTGGTTTCAGGAAGGGCAGGGTCAGGGTGGTCGGTACAAAATGGCTGAAACGGTCGTCGAACAGGGACGGTGTCCAGCTGGTGAATGGCGACCGGGAAGGCGGCCTGGACAAACGCGCGTCCAACCAGGGCCGGGTTGAGCACGTTCATGCCCAGGCCGCCGAACAGGGCCTTGCCGAGGGCGATGGCGGCAAAAGCGGCGACAACTCCCATCCAGAGCGGAAAACCGGGCGGCAGCGTCAAGGCGAGCAGCAGTCCGGTGATGGTGGCGGACCAGTCACCGAGACTGCTGGGTTCACCGCGCATCTGGTTGAAGAGCCGCTCGAACAGCAGACAGGAGAGTGTCACGGTCAGCAACAGTGCCAGCGCGCTCAGGCCAAACTGCCAGACTGACCAGATCGTGATCGGCAGCAACGCATAGACGACGTTGCGCATGATCTTCACCACATCGTCCGCCGCATGGGCGTGGGGGGTGGTGCGCAGTTCGATTTGCGGTTTATTGGTCATTTTTTATCAAGCCGCCTGGTTCCCGGTTGATCGCCTTGGCGATGCGGAAGTACTGCACCAGCGGGATGTTGGAGGGGCAGACATAGGAGCAGCAGCCGCACTCGAAGCAGTCGTTGAGGTGGTAGCGCTCCGCCATGGTCTGGTATTGGCGTTTTGCTGCCAGCTGGCCTAGCTGCGACGGGTTGAGGTGCATCGGACAGGCGTCGACGCAACGCGCCGCACTTGATGCAGGGCCAGATGCGGCGGGTCTCCGAGTTGATGTTCGGTTCATTGAGCACCAGCAGGCCGGAGCTGCCCTTGGTGATCGGCGTCTCCAGCGCGGAGACCGCCGGGCCCATCATCGGGCCACCGAGGATGAATTCGTTCTGTCCGCCGCTGTAACCCACCTGATCCAGCACAAAACCGATCGGAGTGCCCAATGGGACGAGATAGTTGCCGGGGTGCTTCACGCCGGGGCCGGCCACCGGTGATCACCCGTTCGATCAGTCCTTCGCCCTTTGGCAGCAGTTGGCCGAGCGCAGCCAGGGTGCCGACGTTGTTGACCACCACGCCTACATCCGCCGGTAGGCCGCCGGCAGGGACTTCACGGCCCAATGCTGACTTGATCAGCATCTTTTCCGATCCCTGGGGATATTTGGTCTCTACCGCCACTACCTTGATGGTGTCGTCTCGGGGGGTATGGGTCTGCAGCTGCTCTACCGCATCCATCTTGTTATCTTCGATGCCGATCACCGCCTGTTTGGTGCCGGTGGCGCGCATCGCGTAGCGGATGCCGCGCATCAGCGCTTTCGGGTGCTCCAGCATCACCCGGTGATCGCAGCTCAGATAGGGCTCACACTCACAGCCGTTAACCACCAGGGTATCCACCTGCTTGCCTTCTGGGATGGTCAGCTTGACATGGGAAGGGAAGGCGGCGCCGCCCAGCCCGACCATGCCGCTCTCTTGCACCGCCTGAATCAACTGCTGTGGGGAGAGGGCGCCGATGTCGCGCTCCGATCCCCACAACACCTCTTGGGTGGACCCCTCATAGACCTCCAGCAGGATCGATAGCGACTTCGGCCCGCGCGCCGTCGGCATCAGCTCGATGCCTTTGATGCGTCCCGTCGCCGGTGCGTGGATCGGCACCGAGACAAAGCCGTCCGCCTCGGCAATCGGCTCGCCCGCGCACTACCTCCTGACCCTTGTTGACGATCACCCTGGGCCGGCTTGCCGATGTGCTGATCGAGCGGTAGCACCAGCAGTTCGGGAAACGGCAAAGTCGACGGATTGGCTGTGAGGCGGTCTGCTGCTTGTTATCCGGCGGATGGATGCCGTGCTGAAAAGAGCCCCGGCCGAAAAGCCCGAACAAGCTCATCGGTTGTCACTCCCTAGCGAGAAAAAAAAGTGGGAATGTAAAGGGCGCAAAGGAGATGCAACGGACGCTCAAGAAAGATAAATTTATGGACTTTTTCGCTGTCCTCATCTTCGTCGGCAACGATATGCTTTCCTTAGTGATTGGCATCATTAATAACCTTACGACCTTTGCGTTATGCTTTTGACTCACTGGAACTTGGCTGCCCGTTTGA
>AASF01001697.1 GCA_000168735.1 Candidatus Endoriftia persephone str. Hot96_1+Hot96_2
TGCCGTGGCAGGCATTGCAGGTGACCGGTTCCTCGCTCTGGGCATGACGGCTGGTGCGCCAGTCGGCAACGATGCCGGGGGTGATCCCCTCATGGCACTGGATACACAGCTCTGCCTTGAACACACCCTCGACTATCTTGGTGGATTGATAGAAGTTGTCCGGATCCCAATAGCCTTGCACCGGATCGGGTGACCAGTGGCGGGAGTAGAGACCGGCTCCGGGTCCTCCCTTGCTCCAGTGCACATAAGCAAACCCCGCCGGAACAGCCAACAGGGCGATAATCAGCGGAAGTATTAATCGATTACGCATGGTTTTTATCCGTGTGGCGATCTCTCCACCAACGCAGCAGACCCAATCCCGTCAGCAGCAGGAAGGGGCCTAGAACCCATATGCGCGTCAGCCAGGGATGATTGAGTCGGTGGATATCGGCAGGCGCTTCTTGATCTATCGACTGCATTGCATGATGCTGCAGATAGGCCAGCAAACGCTCCTGCTCCTGTTTCTGCATGGTCTCCACCCTGCCCATTAGTCCTCCAAAACGGTGTGAAAACATCCATCAACAGAAACATCTTGGATGCCACCTCGCGCCACTCGGCTGCCGTGTGGCGATCCCGGTCCCGGCAGGTTGTGGCATTGAGTACAGAATCGTTGTAGCAAGCTTGCCTCCGGGGAATTGGGAGTCGGGGAGTGATTCGACAGTGAGGCGAGGCGGCAGCTTGTCTTTATGTACCTCGCACAGATCTATACCCGACCAGGTATGGCTTGCCGTGGCCGGCAGCGGCAGAGAGAGGATCAGGATCATGAGAGTGCTCCCTTTCATGTCTGCTTCCGGATACGTCGCCACAGACTGAAACTGCTCAACATGCCTTCAGCCGCCTTGCGACCGGCGGCCATGGCGGTGACGGCCAGATCGGGCCCAAGAGTATTGTCGCCACCCGCCCAGATTTTGGGATGGCTGGTAATGGCCTTGTGTGTCTACCTGAATGCGGCCATCTGACTCAGTCACAATGTCGAATGTGGCCAGCCAGGGGGGGGGGTCGGCTTGCTGACCCAGGGCGAGGATGACTCGGTTAGCTTCAATAATTGTGGCCCCTTCGTGGGTTTCAAAGCGTACTCCGGTTACGCCTCCTGAACCTTTGCATTCAAGTGGGGCATGGTTAAACAGAAATTGGGCACCCCTCTTCACGGCGCCAGTGTGATCTCCTTGTGGGGAGTGCGCGTAGACGCGCTTCCGTGGCCACGATAGGCGACGTGTTACCTCTGCACCCAGACGTAGCGCGGCACGAGCACAGTCCATGGCGGTATCGCCGCCACCGA
>AASF01001696.1 GCA_000168735.1 Candidatus Endoriftia persephone str. Hot96_1+Hot96_2
CAAAGGTAGTTGAGATCAGCGACAAGATCGAGATCGAGCTGGAGGGCGGCAAGCGCAAGCGGGTCAGGGACAAAGACGTTGTACTGCTGCACCCTTGGCCCGCTGACCAGTCTCAAAGGACCTTACCCCGCAACAGGGTGAGATCGAGGAGAACTGGGAGCTGCTGGATGGCAGCGAGGTCGAGATCGGCGAGTTCTCCGAGCTGGTGTTTGGTGACTATACCCCCGCCACTGCCTGGGCCGCCTGGGAGTTGGTTACCGATGGCCTCTATTTTGAGGGCACGCCCGGCGCGATTCGTGCCCGTCCGGCGGATCTGGTGCATGCGGAGCGTGAGCAGCGGCAGGCGAAGGCGGCTGAGGCGCAGGCCTGGGAGGCGTTTGTCGAACGGGTGGAACAGGGGCAGCTGCTGCCCGGAGGATAACAAAGCGATGGGTGAGGTGGAGGCGCTGGCGTTGAGGCGTCGTGAAAACAGCCGCATCCTCAAGGCGCTGGGTTTTCAGGAGTCACCGCTGAATGCCCATCGACTGCTGGTGAAGACTGGTTATTGGTCGCAGAATGAAAACCCCTATCCGAGACGGATGGGTGTCCAGATGGAGACGCCGCAGCAGCCGGTGCCGGCGCTGCCCTGAGGATCAGCGCCTCGACCTGACCCATCTGACCGCCTATGCCATTGACGATGCGGGCAACCAGGATCCGGACGACGCGGTGAGCCTCGATGATGAGCGCATCTGGGTACATGTGGCCGATGCCGCGGCGCTGGTGACGCCGGAGAGTGAGATCGATATCGAGGCGCGCTCTCGTGGTTCTAACCTCTATTCACCAGAGCAGATCGTGCCGATGCTACCGCCGGGCATCACCCATCTGCTGGGGTTGGGGCTGCAGCAGGAGTCGCCGGCGCTGTCGATTGGCTTTCTGCTCTCTGAAGCTGGCGAGGTGATGGACGTGCAGATGCAACTCACCCGCCTGAAGGTGGAGCGTCTCTCCTATGATGAGGCCGATAAGCGTCTGGAGGAGCCGCTGCTGGCGGCGCTGCAGCAGAAGGCGACCTGTTACCGGGCGCGGCGGAAGGCAGCCGGAGCAGCCTTCATCCAGCTGCCGGAGGTGAAGATACGGGCAACCGAAGAGGGGGTGGCGATCACCCCGCTGCCGGCACTGAAGAGCCGTGAGATGATCACCGACCTGATGTTGATGGCGGGGGAGGCGGTGGCGATCTACTGTAGCGATAATGAGATCCCTGGTGCCCCTTCGCCCCACCCAGGCGCCGCCTGACACGCCGGCCTCGCCGCAGGATTTGGCGGCCATGTACGCCTATGTGCGCAAGTTCAAGCCGACTCAGGTGAAGACCCAGCCGGAGCCCCACAGCGGCCTCGGCCTGCAGCGCTACACTCGCGCCACCAGTCCTGCTGCGGCGCTACTCCGATCTGCTTACCCACCAGCAGCTGCGTGCGCATCTCACAGGTGAGCCGCTGCTCGACATCCACACCATCTCGGAACGCATCAGTCAAGGCGGAGCTGGGGGAGTATGTCGATCCGCAAGGGCGGGAACGCCAATCCAACAACCACTGGCGCATGGTCTATCTGCGTGACCACCCCAAATGGCAGGGGGAGGGGGTGGTGGTCGCCATTGAGGGGGAGCGGGCCAGTGTGCTGATCCCGGAGCTGGCGATGGAGGCGCGAGTCAGAATGAAGAGCAAGCCTGCACTAAACTCGGTGGTGAAGATCGCGCCTCGCGAGGTCGATCTGCCCGATCTGGGCCTGGCTATTTCCGGGTCCTGGGCTAGCTTTATACAAACCGGGGGTGAGCATGAAAAACAGCGTGCTGTTCTGGGCGTTTCTGCTTCTCACCGGATGTGCCATGGGTGGGGGCAACCAGGGTTCGTCGAATGTCTACTCTGCGCCGCCGGTGGGATCGAGTATCGAGCTGAAAACCGCATTGACGGTGCCAGGAGGAGAGACCCGGGTCTATCTGCAGCGCGGCCCCGTGGTCACAAAAAAGGCGCTGGATCGCTACTATCCAAGCTGTAATTTTGAGCTGAAAAAACTGAGCGAAACCGACAGAACTATCCAGCCTGAAGCCTTCCTGGTGGTAAGGGTTCAGCCACAAACCTCAGAGATCGTCTACCATCCGCAACCACTACAGTTGCCTGGGCTCAGATCCGCCGGAATGGATGGCAGCGGGAGACCGATGATC
>AASF01001695.1 GCA_000168735.1 Candidatus Endoriftia persephone str. Hot96_1+Hot96_2
GTGTCGATAGCCTGGCGCTGGTGGGTGATCAGCCTGCTCGATCGAGCTGTTGATGTGGTTCAGCAGGGGGGTCAGTTTGGAACGTATCAGGTAGGCATCGGAACGCCAGCGGTCACTGCCGTGGAGTTCCACCAGTTGCTCCAGGTTTTCCAGGAACATTGGCAGACTAGCGCTGAAGTTTGCGTAGGCTTCCTCCTGCTCAAAATTGAGCAGATCTCCTGACTCAGCGAGGGCCTCGGTCTGTTGGAGCACCCTTTCGGTATAGATCTTCAGGTTATCGAGGGCGGACGAGGTGCGGAACGGCAAGATAGAGGCGCAGTTCGTTATTCAGGTTGGCCCAGCTGAATCTGAGGGCATTGATTTCGGCCAGGAATGCCTTGGCGCTCTTCGCTGGCATCCTCCGACTCTTCGGCAAGGATCATCTGGCCGAGTTGCTGGATCATTTCACGAAATATGGGGTTGATGTGTTCGCTGGCGTAGGCGATGGCCGGGATGTTTTCGTTATCACTCTGGGCCAGGGTGAGCATTCTTTCGCGAAACCCTTTGAATTTGACGATATCCGATGTGATCGCAGCGACCAGCTGGATGCTGGCTGGGTCGTTCTGGATGGCCGGAAGCTTTCGCAGTGCCTGCAATAACTCAGTGACCTTGGTCAGCCCCTCCTGATAGGCGGCCTTGTGTTGGGGCTCTTTGCTCAGCAGGTAGAAGCCTAGAGCTGAGCTGGTGCGCTGCAGGCTGGTGGCGATCTCCATCGAGCGTAGCACGGCGGGCTGGGCATGGTTGACTACCTGGTTGACCTGATCGTGCACGCCCGAAAGGCTGCTGATCGCACTGCTTCCCCTGGATTACCAGAACGATAAGGACAAGGCCAAAGGCACTGAAGAGTTTGTGTCGAATGGAGAGGTTGTTGATCACCATTAACATGGGTTTTCCCCGGCAGTGTTATCACCGCCAGACTCCATGGCGGTTTGAGTATATAAGAATGACGCTCTTGCCGTGTATCGACTCCCCTTGGATGATTCTTTAATTGGCGTTTTTTGGTTTTTTTGCTTGGGCTGGAGAAGGTGGGCGTTGGATGGTCGGTGGCGGGTGGTCACGGTGTTTTCCTGGGCGTCCATAGAGCGAGTAGTAGAGGCCGTCGTTCGCGATAAGCTCCTCGTGGCGGCCCTGTTCTACGATGCATCCATCTTCGAATACCAGTACCCGGTCGGCCTGGCGAACCGCACTCAGACGGTTGGGCGATGATGATGGTGGTGCGGCCCTGTAGAAATGCCTGCAGAGCAGCGTGCAACTTGCCCTCGGTGGTGGTATCCAGTGCCGAGGTCGCCTCGTCGAGGATCACCACCTTAGGGTCGCTGAGCACCATGCGGGCGATCGCCAAGCGCTGGCGCTGGCCGCCGGAGAGGCGCACCCCGAAGCGGCCAATCAGGGTGTCGAGCCCCTCATGCATGGCAGCGATGGTCTGATCCAGCTGGGCTAACTTGAGGGCCTGCCAGAGTGCTGGGTCCGATATCTCCCTGCCCAGGGTCAGGTTGAGTCGCACGCTGTCGTTAAGCAGCGCCGGGTGTTGCAGCACGGTGGCGACATTGTCCGGCAACCGAATCCATACCAATCTGGTCGACGGGTATGCCGTCAAATAGGATCTGGCCGGAAGAGCTGGGATAGAGCCCGAGCAGGATCTGCACCAG
>AASF01001694.1 GCA_000168735.1 Candidatus Endoriftia persephone str. Hot96_1+Hot96_2
GGGCCTTTACCATCACCGATGGTGCCATCCGTATGCTGGTGGTGCTCTATTTCCACCTGCTGGGCTATTCGCCCTTCGAGGTGGCCACGCTGTTCCTCTTCTATGAGTTCTTTGGCATCGTTACTAATCTGGTGGGCGGCTGGCTGGGAGCGCGCATCGGTCTCAATCTGACCATGCACATCGGCATGGGGATGCAGGTGGTGGCGCTGGCTGCGCTCACGGTGCCGGATGCCTGGCTCTCGGTGCCCTATGTGATGGCTGCCCAAGCATTGTCTGGCATCGCGAAAGATCTGAACAAGATGTCGGCCAAGGCCAGCGTAAAAACCTTAAGCGGCAGTGGGCGGTGAGTCAAAGCTGTTTAAGTATGTCGCAGTACTGACCGGCTCCAAGAACGCCCTCAAGGGGGCGGGGTTCTTCGTCGGTGCGGCCCTGTTGGACTGGATCGGCTTTCGGGTCGCGCTGGCGGTGTTGGCTGGCATGTTGCTGATGGTGTTGGTGGTCACAGGCGTGTTGTTGCCCTCTGGCGTGGGCAAGATGAAATCCAAGCCAAAGTTCACCCAGGTATTTTCTAAGGTGCCGGCGATCAACTGGCTGTCGGGCGGCCCGCTTCTTCCTGTTTGGTTCCCGTGATGTCTGGTTCGTGGTGGGCCTGCCGGTGTTTCTCTATGACGTACTGCGCTGGAATTTTGCATGGGTGGGCGCTTCCCTGGCTCTGTGGGTGATCGGCTATGGTTTCGTGCAGGCCGCTGCGCCCCGTCTGCTGCGACGCAGTCACCATGGCCAGGGGCCGGGTGGTGGTACTGCGCGTAACTGGGCCTTTCTGCTTGTATTCCTGCCCGCCGGCATCGCCTTGGCACTGGGTCAGGGGTGGGATCCGCAAACGGTGCTGATCCTTGGCCTGATCCTGTTCGGCATTGTCTTTGCCATCAATTCAGCGGTGCACTCCTACCTGATCCTCGCCTATTCCGATCTCGACAAGGTATCGATGAACGTCGGTTTCTACTACATGGCCAACGCCGGTGGCAGGCTGGTCTGTACCCTGCTCTCCGGTTGGGTCTACCAGACGCAGGGGCTGGAGGGGTGCCTCTGGTGGTCGGCGGGCTTTGTGTTGGCTGCGGCGCTGCTATCGCTTGGTCTGCCTGAAGTGACCCAGGAAAAGAAGGCGGCTGCCGATGTTTGAAGCCCTGGCTAATCTGGTCGTTTATCAAGTCATGGGGCTTGATTCGCAATTGGCCACGGGCGCGGGCGCTGCACTTCTTCGTCATGGACCTGACCAAGATCTTTACGCTTCTGCTCATCATCATCTATGTCATGGGTCTGTTGCGGGCACTGCTGTCGCCGGAACGGGGTTCGTGGATTCGTGCGTGGTCGCCCCGATTGGCAGGGCGCGGGGATTCGCGGTCACCCTCGGCGCGGTGACGCCATTCTGTTCCTGCTCCTCGGTGCCGCTGTTCATCGGTTTTGTGGAGGCGGGAATACCCTTAGGTATCACCTTCTCCTTTCTGATCGCCAGCCCGATGATCAACGAAGTGGCCGCAGTAATCCTGGTCGGCATCCTCGGCTGGAAGCTGGCGGCGCTCTATGTGGCGGCGGGGTTGCTGGTTGCCTGGTTCGGTGGTCTGGCGATGCAGGCATTCAGGCCGGAACGCTGGGTCGAGGATTACGTCTGGAAGATCCACATGGGAGAGGCTGATCTGCCCGAGCCGGACAGATCCCTTGCAGGCCGACACCGCTACGCTGTGGCGGAGGTGAAGGAGATCGTCGGTAGAATCTGGAAGTGGGTGGTACTGGGCATCGGCGTGGGCGCCCTGTTCCACGGGTTTGTACCGGAACAATGGGTTAGTGAATATCTGGGAGGTGATGCCTGGTACTCGGTACCCGCAGCTGTGGTGTTGGGCATCCCCCTCTATTCGAATGCCACCGGGGGTGATCCCGGTGGCGCGAGGCGATGCTCACAAAAGGGGTTGCCGTGGGCACAACTCTTGCCCTGATGATGAGTGTGGCGGCGCTATCGTTGCCCGAGATGCTGATCCTACGCAAGGTCATCAAGTGGCAGGCACTGGCGCTGTTTGTCGGGGTGCTTGGCGTGGCGTTCACCCTGGTTGGTTGGGGCTTCAATACCCTGGGCTGATGATAATGAACCAGAAGAAGATGGGTTCAAGAGTGAAATATCATAGAACCGGAAGGTACGCTGATAGCCTGTAAATTTCCCCAGGATTTCGGATGAGAGTACGCTTTTCAGGCGATTCCGTACTTTGCGATCTTACGGTCCAGCGCGGGCCGAGAGAT
>AASF01001693.1 GCA_000168735.1 Candidatus Endoriftia persephone str. Hot96_1+Hot96_2
GATCACGTCGACGTCACGGATCCCCTCCTGCAAGTCGTGATAGACATGCACGCCGAGCTTGCGGGCATCGTGGGGCAGCAGGGTCCGGGGGGCGATCACCCGCACCTCGGAGACGCCGAGGGTGTTGAGGGCGAGGATCTGTGAGCGGGCCACCCGCGAGTGCAGGATGTCGCCGACGATCGCTACCCGCAGGCCGATGAATTCTCTCTTGTGGCGGCGGATGGTGAACATGTCGAGCATCGCGCTGGGTGGGGTGGGCGTGGCGGCCGTCGCCGGCGTTGATCACTCCCACTCCGGGGGTGGCGTGCTGGGCGATGAAGTGGGCGGCGCCGCTGTCGGCGTGACGCACCACAAACATGTCCATGTGCATCGCCTCCAGGTTGCGCAGGCGTGTCGAGTAGGGGTTTCGCCCCTTGGAGGTGGCGGAGGCGCTGATGTTGAGGTTGAGCACGTCAGCGGAGAGGCGCTTCTCGGCCAGTTCAAAGGTAGTGCGGGTGCGGGTGCTGGTCTCGAAGAAGAGGTTGGCGACGGTCTTGGCCGCGGCACAGTGGCAACCTTCTTTATTGTACGCTCAGAGACCCCGGTGAAGCCTTCGGCGGTGTCGAGGATCTCGGTCAGCAGCTCACGGCGCAGGCCGTCGATGGTGAGAAAGTGCAGTAGGTGGCCCTGCTCATCTAGCTGCAGGTTGGGCGTGTGACGGCTCATCGGGCCTCTCCTGTGTCGCCATTGCGCGAGCTGCGGTTGGAACGGCTGCCGATCACCAGGCCGAGTGGGCTTGGACCGGTGAGGGTGATGTGTTGGTCGGCGGCGAGGGTGGGGCGAAGCCCGACCACGTCGGCCTCGATCGGCAGTTCGCGGCCGCTGCGCTCCACCAGGGTGGCGAGGATTATCGAGCCCGGCCGCCCGTAGTCGAAGATCTCATTGAGCGCGGCGCGGATGGTGCGGCCGGTGTGCAGCACATCGTCGATGAGGATGATGTGGCGGCCATCCACCGGCAGCGGCAGGTCGGAGGGGTGCACCTCAGGATTCATGCCGATCTGAGTGAAGTCATCCCGGTAGAAGGAGATGTCGAGGGTTCCGAGCGGTTCTTGCAGGCCGAGCTCCTGGTGCAGCTGCTGCGCCAGCCAGACGCCGCCGGTGCGGATGCCGATCATCATCGGTGCATCGATACCCCGCTCATTGAGCAGGCTCCAGAGCTTGCCGGCCATCACGTCGATCAGTGACTCCACCGCGTCGGCGTCCATGAACTTCTTTATTTGCATCGATTGGGCTGCTCTCTGTCTGAATCTTTTTTGTTTCGGGTGGTGTGGCTCACTGTTCGCTGAGCCAGGTCTCGAGGATCAATTTGGCCGCTTCGGCGTCGTAATCTTCCAGGCGTTTGGCGCGATGGGCCGATGCGGCTGCGCGCCTCCATCGAGGTGAGGCGCTCGTCGGCCAGGTGGACCTTGAGGTGTAAACGCCCCTCGAGCTGGCGGGAGAAGCGCAGCGCGGGCTGGGTGGCATCAGGTTTCGCTGTCGTCCAGGTCGAGTGGCAGGCCGACTACCAGCGCGTCGGGCTGCCACTCTTTGATCAAG
>AASF01001692.1 GCA_000168735.1 Candidatus Endoriftia persephone str. Hot96_1+Hot96_2
TCGGCAGACAGGTGATCTCCACATCACTGAGCATGTGGGAGGCCTGGCCACCCGCCTTGGTGCCGGGTGCGGTTTCTTGGTTGGTGAAGTGCAGCGGCACTTGCATGCGGGATCTTCTCGCCGGCGCTGATGCGCTGGAAGTCGATGTGCATGATGAACGGCTTGGCTGGGTGGCGCTGCAGATCCTTCAGCACCACCTGCTCAGTGGCGTCACCAACCTTCAGGTTGAGGATGTGGGAGTAGAAGGCCTCATGATCCAGGTGCAGGATTAGCTCGTTGTGGGCCAGCGAGATCATGGAGGGTTCCTGGTGGCCACCGTAGATGATGCCGGGGACCATGCCGGTGCGGCGCAGGCGGCGGCTCGCACCTTTCCCTGTATCGCTCCTGGGCTGTGCAGTAATTTCAAAACTGACGGACATGTCAATCTCCTGATTAATCATTTTGATTGGATTGCGCTGCCCCGCGACCAAGGCGGCGCCTGTCACGCCGGAATTCCGGCGAACGCGCGATTCTATCAGGATTGCAGGGATTTACCAGTGGTCGTGCTGGTGACTTGAGGTGTGGATCAGTCGACAAACAGTGAGCTGACCGACTCCTCGCCGCTGATGCGGCGCATAGTCTCGGCCAGCAGCTCTCCGATGCTGACCTGACGGATCCTGTCGCAGGCCGCGGCCGCATCCGAGAGCGGAATGGTGTTGGTCACCACCAGCTCGTCGAGTACCGAGTTGCTGATGTTGTCTACCGCCGGGCCGGAGAGTACCGGGTGTGTGCAGTAGGCGACGACCTTAGCGGCACCATGCTCCTTGAGGGCTTGGGCAGCTTGGCAGAGGGTGCCGGCGGTGTCGACCAGGTCGTCGATCAGCACACAGCTGCGCCCCTCCACTTCACCGATGATGTTCATCACCTTGGCCTCGTTGGGGCGTGGGCGGCGTTTGTCGATGATCGCCAGATCGGCGTCGTCGAGTCGCTTGGCCAGCGCCCGGGCGCGCACCACGCCGCCGACATCGGGGGAGACTACCATCAGGTCCGGGTGGCGCTGGCGCCCAGACATCGCTGAGCAGGATCGGTGAGGCGTAGACGTTGTCTACCGGGATGTCGAAAAAGCCCTGAATCTGATCTGCGTGCAGATCGACCGTGAGCACCCGATCGGCACCGGCTGTGCTGATCATCTTGGCTGGCAAGGCGCGCAGGTGATCGGGACCCGGGAGGAGCGGGGGCGGCGATCCTGGCGGGCGTAGCCGAAGTAGGGGATGACAGCGGTGATGCGATTGGCCGATGAGAGACGCATTGCGTCGATCATCACCAGCAGTTCCATCAGGTTTTCGTTGGTTGGCGCTGAGGTGGGCTGGACGATAAACACGTCCCGATCGTGCACGTTCTCCTGGATCTCGGCCATTACCTCGCCGTCACTGAAACGCCCAATTTGGGCCTTGCCGAGCGGCATGTTCAGGTGGCTGGCGATCTCGCTGGAGAGGCTTGGGTTGGCGTTTCCGGAAAAAACCATCATGGCACTGGTAGGCACAGCGGACCCCCGATATCGGTCTGTTGCTAGTGTGGTTAACCGGGTGGAGCCGGCGCCCTGGGCGTCTGTGAGAATCGACTCTGACAGGCAGCCCCATTAGATTTGGCTGGGGCGGTAGGACTCGAACCTACGTATGCCGGGATCAAAACCCGGTGCCTAGCCACTTGGCGACGCCCCCATTTACTCCGATTCGATCCTGTCGAACAGCGGGGAGCGGTTGAGCCCCCCGCGCGACAAAACCCTGAAATCGTTCCGGCAGCCGCGAGCATACGCTCTCTGCCTCGGCCTGGCTGTTAAACTCGCCATAGATGCAGGCGCCGGTTCCTGTCATGCGGGCGGTTGTGATCTCACCCAGCCAGGCCAGCGCATCGGCGACCTGTGGATGGCGTTTTGCCACCACCGGGAG
>AASF01001691.1 GCA_000168735.1 Candidatus Endoriftia persephone str. Hot96_1+Hot96_2
TGTCCGACATCATCGAGGGGCGGCACTCGCTGGATGAGTTCAAGGGGCTGGTGGCCTGCGGTGGTTTCTCTTACGGTGATGTGCTCGGCGCCGGCGAGGGCTGGGCCAAGTCGATCCTCTTCAACAGTCGTGCGCGGGATCAGTTTCAGGCCTTCTTCGAGCGTAGCGACAGCTTCTCACTGGGGGTCTGCAACGGCTGCCAGATGCTCTCCAATCTGCATGAGTTGATCCCCGGGGCCGAGAACTGGCCCCATATTGTGCGCAACCGCTCGGAGCAGTTCGAGGCGCGCTTTGTCAGTGTCGAGGTGGGTGAGACAAACTCGGTTCTGCTGGCAGGCATGGCGGGTTCGCGAATGCCGATCGCGGTGGCGCACGGCGAGGGCAGGGCGGAGTTTCACGATGCAGCGCAGCTAGCCGCAGCCCAGTCGCAGGTGGCGCTGCGCTATGTGGAGAACAGCGGTGGGCCGGCCAGCCGTTATCCGGCCAACCCCAACGGCTCGCCAGAAGGTATCACCGGCCTAACCTCCAGTGATGGCCGGGTCACCATCATGATGCCGCATCCGGAACGGGTAGTGCGCACACTGCAGAACTCCTGGCACCCGGATGAGTGGGGTGGTGATGCCCCCTGGCTGCGGCTGTTCCGGAATGCCCGGGTATGGGTGGGCTGAGCCTCTCCTCTTCTTTAGATAAACGGCTATGCCGGGTTTTGTTGCTGGATTTGGGAACTAATGGATTTATCTGTATCGACGACTATCGATGATCTTATCGAACGTTATGATGGCTTTCTGCTTGATGCCTCTGGTGTTTTGGTCGACCGGCGGGGGGTGCTGCCGGGGGCGGAGGCATTTATCCATCGCCTGAATGCGATGGCCATACCTTATTTAGTGCTGACAAACTCTGCGTCACGGCTACCTTCGACGATGGTAATGGACTATCTGCGTCAGAGGCTGGAGATTGCGGAGTTCTCCATCCTCACCTCCGGTATGTTGCTGGAAGCTTACTTTGTCAAACGCGGCCTGGTCGGTTGCGGCTGCCTGGTGTTGGGCCCCCTGAAGAGTCAGAGGATTATGTGCGCCGCGCCGGTGGATACCCAGAGCCGTTAAGAGAAGGGGTCGATGCAGATGTGCCCTTTTGGTGATCGCGGATCAGAAGGGATTCGACTGCGTGGAAGGTATGAACAAGGCGCTGAGCATGGTGATGCGGCGGTTTGATATGGGCCACCCGGTGGAATTGGTGCTGTGTAATCCGGATATTATCTATCCGCTCTCTCCCGGCGAGTATGGTTTTACCTCAGGGCGGCCTGGCGGCGATGATCGAAGCCGCTGCTGCTGGAACGCTATGGTCAACATGCGCCGCGATTTGCGCGACTCGGCAAGCCCTATGCGCCGATCTTCGATCAGGCACTTCAGTTGCTGAATGTGCAGAAGCCCGATAATGATCGGGGACCAACTGGCTACCGATATTGCCGGTGCCAACCGGGCGGGTATCGATTCGGCTTTGGTCTCCACCGGGCTGGGCGGTAGTCATCCGCCGCGAGATGATGTCCGTCCTACCTGGTATCTGCAATCGCTGGTCTCCTTCTGACTGAGACTTGGGCCTCTGGATTGGTCGTTTTGGGAACGAAATAAAGCATTCCACCAGGGTGCCGATATCTGTTTCGGCAGTTACCCTAAGGAGAGTGCAACGATGTTAACCGACAACAATAGGCTTCTGTTGGAGATCGACAAGACGATCAGGGAAATCAATCGGGAGACCATAAATCCAGCGATCCCAAAATTGTCGCTGAGTGATTTGAACCCGGTCATGGTGTTGGTTGCGCGGGCGCGTGCCGTCTACCTCAAGGAACTGTTTGATATGGCTGGTGTGGTGGGTAACGGCTTGCCATCTCCCGACCAGATCGATCAGCTAAAAAAACTGCGCGAAACCTATGAAGAACTGGTGAATGGCGCGCAGTCACTTGAGATAGCGATTCAGCGCGGTTATCTCGACGTGATCTCGAAATCGAGCTGAATCGCCGGGTA
>AASF01001690.1 GCA_000168735.1 Candidatus Endoriftia persephone str. Hot96_1+Hot96_2
GAATTCTGTCACGCCATGTATGGCAACGAACCGGACCGCTGGTCAGACGATCTCAGGGGCCTCGACCGGCTGCGCTTCATCGCCAACTGCTTCACCCGGTTGCGCTTCTGCACCCCGGATGGCCAACTGGCGCTGCGTGAGAAGGGCGCACCAGGCTCCGCAGACCCGTCACTGCTCCCTTGGTTCAAAGTGCCGGGGCGCGCCAGCCGCAACGATCAAATCATCTTTGGTCACTGGTCGACCCTGGGCTACCAGCATACAGATAACACCTGGTGCGTCGACAGCGGCTGCCTTTGGGGCGGCACACTCACCGCACTGCGGCCGCACAAGAAGAAACCGCCAACCGTGCAGCAGAGCGACTGCACACCCAGCTTAACCCCAGGCGACGAATAGCGGGCAGAACACCCCCTCCAGCCGACAAACAACAATTGGGAGAATCGAGATGCGAGCCCATGACATTGATTACAAGATCCTTGGCCATGACCTGCAACTGGTGGAGGTGGAGCTCGACCCGGGCGAGACCGTTATCGCCGAGGCGGGCGCCATGACCTACCTGGAGCAGGAGATCAGCTTCGAGACCAAGATGGGAGATGGCTCCAACCCGGACCAGGGCATCTTCGGTAAGCTATTCAGCGCCGGCAAGCGCATGATCACCGGCGAGTCGCTGTTCACCACCCATTTCACCCACTCAGGCTCCGCCGGCAAGCGCAAGGTCGCCTTCTCCGCCCCCTTTCCCGGCAGTGTGATACCGCTCAACCTGGCTGCCCTCGGCGGTAAGGTGATCTGCCAGAAAGATGCCTTCCTCTGCGCCGCCCTCGGCACCAAGCTCGGCATCGCCTTTACAAAAAAGCTCGGCAGCGGCCTGTTCGGTGGCGAGGGCTTCATCCTGCAGAGCCTGGAGGGGGACGGCACCGCCTTCATCCAGGCCGGCGGCACGGTAGTGGAGAAGCAGCTGAACGGCGAAACCTTACGGGTCGATACCGGCTGTCTGGTTGGTTTCACCGAGGGCATCGACTACAGCATCGAGATGTCAGGCGGACTCAAGTCGATGTTGTTTGGCGGCGAGGGGATCTTTCTCGCCACCCTCAGCGGCAGCGGCACGGTGTGGATCCAGAGCCTGCCCTTCTCACGCATGGCCGACCGGATCCTGGAGCATGCGCCCCAAGGGCGGCGGCAGCGAGCAGGCGCGAGGATTAAAGCCGAAACAACGGAAGGAGCGCTGCTCGCAGCGCGAATAGGCGGGTTTCGCGCCGCAAAGCGGCGCTCCTACCCAACAGTGATCATTTCCGCTCGAGGACGATGCAAACTGTAGGGATAGGTGTGCTTCTCATCCGCGGGATGACGCTCACGCGAGCATTCGAGCCACTCAGCCATATCGAGGTCGGGGAACAGGGTATCACCCTCGAACTCGGCATCCACCAGGGTCAGATAGATCCGCCCCACCCGCGGCAGAATCTCCGCATAAAATGCCCCGCCACCGACGACCATAATCTCCTCCACCTCACCGGCGGCCGCTATCGCCTCGTCGATGGAGTGCACCAGGGTGCAACCTTCGGCGTAGTAGCTTGGGTTGTGGGTAACCACGATGTGCGGACGATCGGGCAGCAGGCCAGGCAAGGATTCCCAAGTCTTGCGTCCCATCACGATCGGCTTGCCGATAGTCAGCGCCTTGAAGTGCCTGAGATCCGCCGGCAAATGCCAGGGCATCCGATTGTGACGGCCGATAACACGGTTCCGCGCCATCGCAGCGATGATGGAGATTTTCGGGGCCGGCGGCTTGCATGCCGCCGCATCTTACAGGCGCGCCGCTTAAACTGCTACCGGCGCCTTGATGTGCGGATGTGGATCATAGTCGAGCAGCTCGAAATCTTCATACCGGAAGGCGAACAGGTCTCTCACCTCAGGA
>AASF01001689.1 GCA_000168735.1 Candidatus Endoriftia persephone str. Hot96_1+Hot96_2
GCGAATTGAATTAGCGGCGCGAATCGCCTGATCATTTTGCCAGCGGGCTGCTGCCGGGTATCCCACTGACCTGTGTTGCCGCGGTGCAGCAGGCGGTGGGGCTGCCGGTGCCCAGCTACACCCTGGTGCGGGGTGGAGTCGGTCAGCGGCTCCCTGGATATGATCTGGGTGAGCGGGGTCTTGTTTGCCGGTTTCGGTATCCGGTGCGCTGCATCTTCTACTCCGCTGGCCCCAGCAAGCGGGTGCATCAGCTTGATAACTACGCAGGCGGCCACTTTCTCTCCGCTGATGTGCGCTACCAGTACAGCGACAATTTCTACGCCGGCCTGATGCACCTGATCGGCCCTTGGTATCGGCAGAGTTTTATATGGCTGGAGCGGGCCTTGGTTTCGTTCGTCGAATTTCTCTCATTGGGTATGCAGGGCATCTACCGGCGGGCACCGGCCGAGCTCTATCTGCTGATGACAACCGTCGTGTTGCTGGCCTGGGTGGTGATCTGATGATGGCACTGGGACTGTTGCTCGAACTGCTGCTGATGCCATTGATCGCCTTCCTGGCCGGTATGGGGATGGTGTTGATGATGCGTCGTATCGCGGCCAAACTGCAGCGCCGGGTCGGTCCACCACTACTGCAGCCGCTGTATGACATCGTCAAACTGCACAGCAAGGCGACCCAGGTTTCCCACGGTTTGATCCATGACATCGGTATCATCATGGCGGTGGGGGGCTACATCGCCGCCGAGACCCTACTGCCGGTGCCGGGCATGGAGGGCATTGCCGCCAAGGGTGGCATCATCACACTGGTCTATCTGATGATGATCCCCTCTTTGGGGCTGGCGCTGGGGGTAGGGCAGTGCGCCAACCCCAACGGCTCCATCGGCATCGCCAGAGCGCTGACTGCGATGCTCGCCTACGACATCCCTTTCGTGATCGTGATCTTCGGTGTTGCCTATCACTTCGGCACTACCAACCTGGTGGAGGTCATCGCCGCCCAGCAGGCGGGCGGCATGGCGAGCTGGGGGGCGATTGAGATGCCGCTGTTGGCCATCGCCGGACTGTTCGCGATGCAGGCCTCGCTGGGCAAACAGCCGTTTGAGATTTATGTCGCCCCGGCAGAGATCGCCACCGGCCCGATGGTTGAGATGGGCGGTAAGTACCTGGGTGGGCTGTTTGTGATGCAGTGTTTTCAGCTCTACACCAGCGCTGTGCTCTACGTGGTGCTGTTCCTTGGCGGTGGCTACAACTCCGCCCGATCTGTTGTTGACGAGTTTCCTGGTAGTCGCCATTCGCCATGACCATCGCCTTTCTGTTTCCGCGTTACCGCACCGAGGATATGATCAGATTGATGTGGAAGTGGCCGGTGATGCTGGGGTTGATCGGCCTGGCCTTTGTTATGTAGGAGCGCTGTTAGTAGCGCGAATTCTATAGCCTACGTATTTCGTGCCGTAAGCGGCGCTCCTACGGGATCTGGATGATATGAGTGATTTGAAAAAGATACCGGTAGTCGCAGGACGGCGGGGCAATCCGCTGGCCCGTGTCTTTGATGAACTGGTGCGATTTTGCCGCTCCCGCTCGCTGTTCATCCTCCACTACTGCACCGGCTGCGGGGCGATTGAGTTGCCGCCGGCGATGACCTCCCGCTTCGACATGGAGCGCCTGGGTCTTCAGCCGATGGTCTCGCCGCGTCAGGCCGATATCCTGCTGATAACGGGTTATGTTTCGATCAAGACCCTGAAGCGGGTGATCCTCACCCTACGAGCAGATGGGCTCGCCTAAGTATGTCATCGGCATCTGCTCCTGCACCGTCAACGGCGGCATGTACTGGCAGAGCTACGCCACTGCCAAAAAGCTGGATGAGTACATGCCGGTGGATCTCTACATCGCCGGTTGTATGCCGCGCCCCGAGGCGGTGATTACCGGCCTGCGGCAGCTGATGGAACAGATCAGGCATGGAGAGGCCAACCGCTGGCAGGACTACTACCGCCGATACGACTGGTACCTGGGGAACCAGCAGCACCTGTTCGGTGACAACTGGCAGACCCCCACCGATGTGATCGCCGAAGCGGAGCACTATGG
>AASF01001688.1 GCA_000168735.1 Candidatus Endoriftia persephone str. Hot96_1+Hot96_2
TGGAATTGACGGCTGAGTGCGGCCCTATCGAAAATGTTGCTTTTGACCAGTTCGGTGCCTGGGATCACTTTTAGCTGGCGGTGGCGCTGCGGATGGCGGGTGATGACCCGACTGCTGATGCCTTTGTTGCCGAGTCGGGCAACCAGATGTTGCCCTACAAATCCGCTTCCACCGAGAATACAGACTCTTTTGCTGGTCATCCGAACCTCACTCTAAAACTGCAATAATGTGGCCCAATCCAAGATGCGGGAATAGTGACCTTAGCGCCGCGCCGAGACCATAGGTAATAGGGAAGGTTATGTCGAGTTTTATCACATTGTTCTCTGTCGATAGCATTCTGCTGTTGCTCTTTCTGGGGGCTGTGGTCGGTATCGTGGCCGGACTGTTTGGCGTGGGTGCCGGCCTGGTGATTGTGCCTGTGCTGATCTGGAGTCTGCCTCTGTTAGGGGTGGAGGAGGGCCTTTCAGTGCATATGGCCGTGGGCACCTCGCTGGCGACGATTGTGTTTACCTCGATAGCCGCAGTGCGTGCCCATCATCGTCGTGGGGCCGTTGTCTGGAGATATTTTCTGGCGTTGACTCCGGGGATCCTGCTGGGTGCCTGGCTGGGTGGAATGATCGCGGGTGGTTTGGAGGGGGAGAGCCTGCGTCGGCTGTTTGCTCTGTTCCTGCTGATTGTTGCCTTCCGCATGTTTCGTGAGGTGCCGCTAGAGACGCGTTATGGATTGGTCAGTCGTTGGCAGAACAGCGGGGTGGGGTTGGGAATCGGTGCTATCTCGGCGCTGGTTGGGATCGGCGGAGGCACCTTGACGGTCCCTTATCTGAATGGTGGAGGAGTTGAGGTGCGTCGGGCTGTTGCCACGCTCAAGCGCCTGCGGTCTGCCGATTGCGCTGGCAGGAACTCTAAGCTTTGTTTGGGTTGGTTGGGGTGCTGCTGGTCTCCCTGCGGGGAGCAGTGGCTATGTCTATTGGCCGGTCGTGCTAATCATCGTGGTGACCAGTACGCTGCTGGCGCCTGCTGGTGCTTCCTTGGCGCATCGTCTGTCGCCCTACTGGCTGAAACGTATTTTTGCGCTATTCCTTCTCTTCGTCAGTATCAGGCTGTTGTTCAGTTAGTGGTTGATCTGGTCTCTGAATGGATGGCTCCAGTGCCGGCTGAGTGACTATTTGAGGCGCTATTTGAGGTGAGGATTGGAATGGCGCCTGGCTTGTCGTTTGCGGAAAGTCCGGCAGGGAGATAGGCATGCGGCGGTAGAGCAGGAGTCTGCCCTCTTGGCTACGCATCGCCAAGTTGCCATCATGGTGAGCATATTCGTAGGTTTTTACCGAGTCGGAGCCTGGGACCCGCATATAGACATGCCTGTCGTCGAGGCGGATCTCTCCATCCCGGTGATGTTCTGCATCGGCATAGATACGGAAGTACCCATTGAGAATCAACAGTGCCTCACCGCCGCGCCCCTTCCAGGCCCCGTCCAGAGGAGAACGATAACTGACTGCCGGGAGGCTCTGCAGCGGGGTTGCAGGTGGCGCATAGCCTGACCACTGCCCTGGTACTCTGCCCCCCGGCAGGTTGTTGATGGTGGCGGGATAGCCCGTCCCCCAGGGAGTGGTGTATGGGGATGCCAAGATTCATGCCGGAAGCGC
>AASF01001687.1 GCA_000168735.1 Candidatus Endoriftia persephone str. Hot96_1+Hot96_2
CCCTTGATCCACCACCTTGCCATGGCGCAAAACTTCAAAATGAACATGTGGTCCGGTCGAGCGGCCACTGGATCAAGGGCGAATTCGCCCTTGATCCGATCCGGGTGTTGCGGGTGGCGCGTTTCATGGCGCGCTGTTGCGTCTCTGGGGTTGGCGTATCGCCGGGGCAGACTAGGGAGTTGATGCGCTCGATGGTTGATGCGGGCCAACTCAACGATGCTGGTGCCGGAGCGGGTCTGGCAAGAGCTCGACAATGCCCTTGTGCGAGCCGAATCCGGTGCCGTTTTTTGCGGCCCTGCGGGAGGTTGGCGCGCTGGCTCGGCTGTTGCCTGAACTGGACAGCCTTTGGGGGGTGCCCCAGCCAGAGCGCTGGCACCCGGAGATCGATACCGGCGTGCATACGATGATGGTGCTGGCGCAGGCCGCCCGGCTATCGGATGAGCAGAGCATCCGTTTTGCCGCTCTTACCCACGACCTCGGCAAGGCATCGACCCCGGCGCACATCTTGCCCAGCCACCATGGCCATGAGGAGCGCGGGGTAGCAATCCTGCGAGCACTCTGTCGTCGTCTGCGGGTGCCCACCCGGTACCAGGAGCTAGCAGAGTGTTGCGGCCGTTACCACAGCCAGCTGCACCACCTGGATGAGCTGAAAGCCACCACCCGCCTGAAGCTGCTGGAGCGACTGGATGCGTTTCGCCGGCCGCAGCGACTGGAGGCGTTTCTACTGGTCTGCGAGGCCGATTTCCGTGGGCGGGCGGGGTTTGAGCAGCGCACCTATCCTCAGGCCGACCGTTTGCGACGGCTCTATCGGGCCGCCGCCAGTGTGGATAGCAGTCAGCTGCCGAAGTGGGTGAGTGGTAAGGCGATGGGCGATGCGATGCGCCGCTTGCGCTTGGAGGTAATGCGCCGGGTCGACCGTGAGGTTAGTTGACCAGGCGGTCAAAGATGCGAAAGCCCGCCAGATAGGTGCCGACAGCTGAGCCGAGGGTGCTGAGAAAGAACACCAGCAGGGTGCGGGAGACGCGGTTGTGCCACCAACCCTTGAAGTGGGTGGTGTCATTGCGTAACCGGCCAAAGTCGGCCACCGTTGGTTTGCGCAGATAGAGCTCTGCCGCGGCGGTCACCATGCCGGCGCCGATCGCCGGGTTGAGTGAGGTCAGCGGGGCGGCAACAAACGCGGTCAGTACGGTCAGCGGATGGGCCGCTGCGACCAGTGCGCCGAGGGCTGAAAGCCCGCCGTTGATCAGTACCCAGTCGAGCACCAGCTGCCAGCCCAGGTCACTGCTGCGGAAAAAACCAGCCGCAAAGCCGCCGAGCACCAGGCAGACGATGACCCAGGGGATCAGCTTCGGCCAGCGGCTCGGCTCCGGCAGAGAGTCGAGTTGCTTGATCGTGGCCTTGGCGGGTTCCGGCTCGCTCTGCAGGTAGTTTGCCACCCCCTGGCAGATGGCCGGCACCGATCACCACCAGGATGTTTTCATGGCCCTGCTGTTCGATCTCTTCGCGCAGGCGCGCAGCCATGTAGCGGTCACGTTCGTCGATCAGGGGCAGAAACAGATCCTGGCGGTCTTCGGCAAACTCGGCAAAGGTGGTCTCTAATACTGTCGCCCTCTTTCAGGCGCTCGATCTCCTCTTCCGCCACATCCTCTTTGGAGAGGATGCCCGCCAGTAGGCCAACAAACAGACTGAAGCGTCTGAACCAGCTGAGGTTGCCAGCAACCCGCTTGAAGGTGACGCTGATCTCCCTGTCGATCAGCAGCAGCGGTTTGTTGGACTCCTGGGCGATACGCACTGCCTCACGCTGCTCGGCACCGGGTTCGATGCCGAACTGGTCCGCCAGTCGCTGTTGATAGGCGCTCAGGGCGAGACTAGCCATCACCATGGTGACGCGGCCCTCGCGCACCACGCGAAACAGATCCATCTGCGCCAGCGCATCGGGATTTAGCAAGGCGTTATAGCGGCTGGGGCAGAGCTCCACCGCGACCGAGTCATAATCGCCACTCTGCAGCAGCTCGCGCACCTTCTCTGCGCTAGTGCGTGAGACATGCGCGGTGCCGAGCAGCGTCAGCTGACTCTCGCCGAGCTGGATCTGACGGATGGGTTGCTGTTCCTCTGCCTGCATGGTGCTCTTGGGGTTGGCAAAACGGTAGCCATCATACCAGTGAATTACGAGCCTGGCTTTATCTCGTCCTATTCATGCAGGGCTGTGCCATTCAATGCGGCAGGACATTTCTGGGGCAATTGTGCCGATCGGTTGGGCTCAGATTACAGGCAGCAGGCTGGCGGCCGCTAAGAAATGAGACCCTGCGCAAGAATTAAGGGCGATT
>AASF01001686.1 GCA_000168735.1 Candidatus Endoriftia persephone str. Hot96_1+Hot96_2
AACGAATCGCCCTTGATCACCAGGATCAAGACCACCGGCATGACCCGCAGGATCTGCCGATCTCGCCGGTGATAAAGGCAGCGAGCCAAACACCATCAGGGTGGTGGCGAAGGAGGAGGCGATGCCCGGCAGCACCTGACGCACCCCGGCGATGGCGGCATGTTGCGGCGTGTCGCCCTTGGCCATGCGGGCGGCGATATTCTCGGCGATGACGATGGCGTCATCCATCAGCAGGCCGATGCCGATCAGCAGCCCCACCATCGAGATCATATTAATGGTGACACCGACCATCGGCAGCACAAACAGCGCGCCAAGGAAAGAGACCGGCAGCCCCATGGTGACCCAGAAGCTGTAGCGGACGCTGAAGAAGAGCCAGAGCACCAGAAACACTGGCACTAGCCCCTGAGCGCCATTGCGCAGCAGCATGTCGAGGCGGTCCTGCACCACCGAGGCGCGGTCCTGGGTCAGCGTCAAGGTGACGCCCTTGGGTGCCTGCTGCTGTTCGGCCTCGGCAAACGCCTTGACGCTGGCGAGCACCTTCAGAATATCCTGGGAGCGGGTCTTGGAGACATCGAGGATCGCCGCGCGCTGGCCGTTGAAGGTGATCTTCTCCTCGGCGCGGTCGAAGCGATCGCTGATCTCGGCGATCTCGCCGAGACGGATGGCCGCGCCGCTGCTGCCGGAGATCACCACCAGATCCTTGAGCTGCTCGACACTCTTGCGCTGATCGTCAAAGCGCAACAGCAGATCCTCCTGACTCCCCTCCAGCCGGCCGGCAGGGCCGCCGACACTCTGGCGCTGCACCGCATTGGCGATGGCGGCGGCGGAGAGACCATACTGGCGCAGCCGCCAGGCGGGGATCTCGATGCGGATCTGGTGCCCGGAGAAGCCATCAATGGAGACGTCGGCGACCGTCTTCAGGGCCAGCATGCGTGACTTAAGCTCTTCCGCATAGGCCTTCAGTGCGACCGGATCCTCCGGCCCGGTGACGGCCAGCGCGATCACCGCTTCGGTACGCCCCAGCTCGGTGATAACCGGCTGCTCCGCCTCGACGGGGGAAGTCATCGATGGTCTCCACCTCTGATTTTACGTCGTCGAGGAAGCGCGTCATGTCGGCCCCCTCAAGCATTACCGCGGTGGCTTGGCCGATACCCTCGCGGGCTTCGCAGCGGATCTCATCCAGATCAGTGACCCCCTCCAGGGCATCCTCCAAGCGGCGGCAGATGGCGTCCTCCACCTCCTCGGCGGTAGCCCCTTTGTAGATCACGCGGATCTCGACCTTGTCGTTTTTGATCTCCGGCAGGCTCTCGCGCTGCAGGTTGGGCAAGGTGATCAGCCCAAGCAGCATCAGCGCCCCCATCATCAGATTGGCGGCGGTCGGGTGGCGGGTGAACCAGGCGATCATGAGTCATCTCCGATAGCCTGCAGCAGTTCAGCTGCTGAGTTGCTTGTCCAGTTGCGGTTGCAGCAGCATGCCCGCTGACCGCCGGCACCGGATCGGAGACGACCACCCGGTCGCCCGCTCGGATGCCGCTTTTGATCACGCTCACACTTCCCTGGCTGTAGAGCAGTTGCACCGGCTGTCGCTGCAAGCGGTTCTGTGCATCCACCAGGTAGACCTTGCCGTTGCGCACCGCAGAGCGGGGGATGACAATCTGATCAGGCTGGCTCTGGCCACGCAGGATCACCTCGACAAACATGCCTTTGGAGAAGGGGGGGGCGCAGTGCCGGGCCTGGACCTTTTCGAATTGGTTTGTCGACGGCGACCACCACGCCCACGGGTACGAGTCTTGGCTATCGATCTGGTCGCTGAAGCGGACGAACTCTGGCTGCCACTCGGCCGTGTGGTTGCCCATGGTCGAGGCGGAGCAGCGGGCTGCAGTCCAACAAAGCTGGCCAGATCCTGGGTTGAGCCGTTCGATGTTGGGAAGGGGTTCTGTCTGACCGATAAACAGGCGGCGCAGTGAGGCGATGGCAACCTGGGCAACTACCTCCACCCGGTCCACCGCATCGCCGTCGAACAGATTCTGACCTCTGCTGACATACTCATCCGCCTCGATTTATAAGATTCGCTATGCGCAGGTTGAAGGGTGCCTTCACCAAGGTGTGGGCGAGATCCCGCTCTGCCTGGGCCATCTTGGCCTGCAGCAGGCGGCGCTGGGTCGGTAGTAGCGCCAGGGTATTCTGCATGTTCTGCACCTTGGTGCGGTTGGCGAGCATCGCGCGCTCTGCCTCATCAGCGTTGCTCTGGGAGGCGGTGCCGCTCTGCACCAGTTTGCGGATGCGCTCCAGTTCGCCTCTGCTCAGGGCAAGATTGCGCTGCTCGATCGCCAGCGAGGCGTGGGCATTGGCCTCCTGCACATCAAGTTCTGCCAGCGACGCCTTGGCCTGCGCCAGATTGAGTTCGTAGTCGACCGGGTCGATGTGAAACAACTCGGTGCCGGCCGGCAGGATCTCCCCGTTGCGCAGTTGCGCATGGATTTCGACGATACGGCCGGAGACCTGTGCCACGGCGCTCCACACCCGTGCGGGCTGGACTACGCCATAACCTTGCGCAACCGGGGTGAAGGCGAGCTGAGGGGCCTCGATGATGCGCACCACTCGGGCGACTTCGCCGCGCTCTGCTTTTGCCGGCGGCTGTTTGCCGCTGGCGGCCCAGAGCAGGACAGCGATACCGATGGCGATGGGCGGCAGAATCCATAGAACCT
>AASF01001685.1 GCA_000168735.1 Candidatus Endoriftia persephone str. Hot96_1+Hot96_2
GCGTCTACAATAGGGGATCAAAGGGTGATGAAGACATCGAGCCTCTGGTTTTTGTCATAGCTGCTACCGGAGCCGCCGTAGCGGGCCATATCACCGGAGGTGGCATTGCCATCGTCCAGCTCATCATCCATGCGCTGTGCGATGTCGCCGGGTAGGCTACGCATCAGGATCTTCAGTTCGTTGCGGCCATTCGCCCAGTTACCGGTGGAGATGGCGTCGATCAGGCCTCCGTAGGGGTGTTGACGGCGCAGGGCCTTGCCCTGGGCGCTGACATCACCACCGATCATGCCGGCCAGCATCAGATGCTGCCAGACTAGGCAGGACTCTTCGGTGTTTCTGTCGCACCAGCCACCGCTCACAGTACCATCGCCATTGCCATTTCTTACGGTCACGCCACTGGGTGCCTGAAAACTGGTGGTCGCCTTGTTGAAATCGCCGGGCAGGGCCTTGTAGCGATCCTGAAAGGGCGTAGACCGCCGCCCGATAGGAGTCGATCTGCTGCACGAAGTTTTTGTATTTGGCATTGTGAATCATCTCCTGACCCTTCAGGATGCCGCCGATCAGCAGGCCGATGATGACCAGGACGATGGATATCTCCACCAGGGTAAAGCCGTTCTGTTTTTTCATTTTCTTGGACCTCTCGATTGGTAGTAGTCAAGTGTGTTATTTGCAGGCTGCGTGCCAAGATGGGCGAGTAGGCGAAATTGGTCATAAAAAAGCTTGAAAACGGGCCTGCACGGGAGATGTCACGGAGTTATCTCTTGCGAGGTGCCAACGCAGTGTTGAAATATCGACAATAGGCTGTGCATTCCTCAACAGCTGTTGAGGCTTCAACGTCTGGGATCAGCTCAGGGCAGCTGCCCGGCAGTGACGAGGCGGTGGTAGAGCACTTGGGGCGAGATCCAGAGCAGCAGGTCGTCGAAGCGCTCTGAACTGGTCAGGTCGGCGTAACCGCGGGAGCAGAACTGGCGATCGCTGTTGTCGATGTTCTCGCGCTCATGACGAGCCGGGGGAGCGGGTGCCGTTTTTACCGATGGAAAAGATCACAAACGGCGCGGTGCTGCTGATCACGCTGCCGGCGGGACAGTTGACCGCCTGAGCAGATCTGCAGATCGGGATTGAGAAACTGCATCTGCACCGCCCGCATATCGCCGGGGGTGGTGAAGTCCGCACTTGATGCGCCACCGACATCACTCTGGGTGACGCTGTAGCGCAAGGGAGAGTTCCATTGATCCAGCAGCAGACCGTTGCTGTCGACTGTGCCGGAGAGCCCGAGAGTTCTGACCGGCACATAGCCGTGCGGTTGGCTGCAGTTGCCGCCGCCGACTGGGGCCTGCTGTCCATTGCTGCCGAGGGTTGCTGGGCAGGGCAGGTAGCCGTTGGCCATGGCAAAACCCACCAGCGCGTCACGCACCGTGAGCAGCTGGTCTTCGGTCTCGTTGCGCGCCTGGGTTTCGCGTTGCGACATCAGTGAGATCAATGCCCCACCCATCAGCAGACCGATGATC
>AASF01001684.1 GCA_000168735.1 Candidatus Endoriftia persephone str. Hot96_1+Hot96_2
CCTTGATCCGCCAGGACTACCCGCTGATACTGCATGGCGGCTCGCTCTCGATCGGCGGTCCCGACCCCATCGACCAGCGCTATCTGCAGCAGATCAAACAGCTCAGCGAACGGCTGCAGTGCGCCTGGTTCTCCGACCACCTCTGCTGGACCCTGCCGGGCCAGTCCCACAGCTACGACCTGCGCCCGCTGCCCTATACCAAAGAGATGATCGACCATCTGGTGACACGCATCGAGCAAGTGCCAGGAAACACTTGGACAGCGGCTGCTACTGGAGAACATCCCGGAGTTCCATCGTGATCGTTCCAAACAGATGGACGAGTGGGAGTTTGTCAGTGCTGTTGCAGAACGCTCTGACTCGCTGATCCTACTCGACCTGAGCAACATCATCAGCAAGGCGATCGACCACAACTTCTCCCCCCTCGACTATCTCCGGCAGCTGCCAGCGGATCGTATCTGGGAGGTGCACCTTACCCCACCCCAAGAGCGGCAGGAGTATCAAGGGGATGCGGATGACGCGACTGCCCCCGACTCATCCCGGATCTGGGCGCTCTATCGTGAAACGTCTGGCACAAACCGGCCCAATCTCCACCCTGCTCGAACCGGATCACGACATTCCACCGCTAGAGGAGTTGGAACAGGGACTACAGGCGGCACGGACAATCAGTTCACAGATTCACCAAAGCTAAGCCCCCACCCAACCTCTCGCACCGCGCCCATTCATCTGAATGACCGGCAAACACTCGCCCACAACCTCCTGCTGATCAAGCCGAAAAGAAGGGACTTCACAAAAGCCCATCCATCAGGAAGCATTTGCTCGATGTCCTCCCCATTGACCTCATCACTGAAGCACGCCTGGACCAATAATTAAGATGGCTTAGCCATTTTTTCTGACGTAATCCGGTCACTTGCCAATGCAAGACGCACCTCAACACCCACCGGCGGCAACCCGATGAGCAGCTATCCGCTTCCCAACAATTACCTCTTCCAGAGCGACAGCCTAACGGCCCAAACAGAACCACCAAAGCGACAGATCCTCAGCCGATCCCGTCCGCCAAAGGCCTGTTTCATCGTCGCAGGTTCCAGCGATTGTGTTGCACGCCGGGCGACACCGATCTGGCCACCGCCCGCTGCCTGGCCGATCAGGGCATCCCTGGTCTATGCCACCATCGTCTCGGACGCCGACATCGCACGCTACTCCAATAGCCTCAGCATCATCGACCTGCGCCGGATCGCCGATGACGATGAGGCGATCGCCTGAACTGATCGCCTTCGTATGCGACAGGCTGGTGGTGCAGAGCCGCATCGACGGTGGTGACAACCACATCTTCGACTGCTACGGCCTGTGTAACCGGAATGGAGGACTGGTAACCTGCGCATCCGCCAAAACACGCCGGACCGAGGCATCACCTGCTATGGTGAGATACCATCGACGCGGTATAGATCGCGAAAAAACGATGTCCGAAAACACCAGTCGACTGCTAAAGTTACTGCCGTTCCACAGCATCTTTGGCATTGAATGGCTGGAGGACAAACGCACCGGCAAACTCCACCTGATCGACTTCAACGCCCGCCCTTTTTCCTCCATCGGCCATCTGCAGGACAGCGGCCTCAACCTGCCCTACTTCTACTATCAGGAACTGCTCGGCACAGACATCAGCGATCAGACCCTAAAACCCGTGCTGCAACACAAATACTGGGTTGACCTGAAGGGTGACATCCAGAGCTTCCGTCAGCACCAGCGCCACGGGAATCTCTCCATTCGGCAACTGGCTGCTATCGCTG
>AASF01001683.1 GCA_000168735.1 Candidatus Endoriftia persephone str. Hot96_1+Hot96_2
CAGCAGGTCCGCACCGCACTCAATCTCAAGCCCGGCTGGCCACAGGCTCGGCTGCTACTGGCTCGCATCCTGATCCTGCAAGGCAATCCAGATGCAGGGTTAGATGAACTCAAGGCAGCCGTTGCCGACAACCCATCGGACAAAAAGCTACGCACCACGCTGGCCCGCACCCTGCTGGAACAGAATCAGACCGAACAGGCCCGTGCACACTTCATCAAGCTCCATCAGCAGTCACCGGAGAACGCCGACATCGGCTACGCCTTGGGCGTGCTTTCGACCCAGCTCAAACACTACGACGAGGCCAAGGAGTATTTCACCAGCCTCATCGAGCACGGCCAGAAAAAAGACGACGCCCATTACTATCTGGGTTTGATCAACGAGATCCAGGAACAGCACGACAACGCCATCAGCCACTATCAACAGGTCAGCGGCGGCGGCAACCAAATTGACGCCCGCCTCCGGCACCGCACGACTGCTGACCAACAAGGGCGAGATCAAACGCGCCCGCGAGCTACTGCAACGACTGCGCCTGCAGCACCCCGCAACATCAACTTCGGATCAACCTGATCGAGGCGGAGCTGCTACGCAGCACCGGCGACTTTGCATCCGCGATGGGAATCTACGACAGCGCACTGAAAGCGGATCCTGATAACCTCGATCTACTCTACGCACGCGGCATCAATGCTGCCGATCTGGGTGCGATCGAACAGATGGAACAGGATCTGCGACGCATTCTCGACAAGGATCCCAATCACGCCGACGCCCTCAATGCGCTGGGCTATACCCTAGGCTGACAAAACCAAACGCCTGGCACGAGGCCAAGCGCTACATCGAACGCGCACTGGTCGCTGCAGCCGGACAATCCGGCGATCCTCGACAGTATCGGCTGGGTCGAGTACCGCATGGGCAATGTCAGAGCAGGCGCGCCACCATCTCGAACATGCCGCGCAACAGAGTAAGTGACGCCGAGATAGCCGCCCACCTCGGCGAAGTACTCTGGCAGCTTGTGCTGCATCGCGAAGCATTTGCAGATCTGGCAGTGAGTGCAATGCAGCCGGGAAGCCCCCGCAACCGCTTCATCCGCCCAGTACGCAAGCGCCTTACCGGCAGCGAACAGGGACGCCTCCCGCAGAGCAAATGAGCGCCAATGATTCCCAGGGGCCTCTGGCCGGCGCCGGGCCAAGCTGAACCTGATGCTGCGCGTGGTGGGCCGGCGCGCCGATGGCTACCACGAACTGCAGACAGTATTTCAGTTTCTCGACCTGGCCGACCAGCTGCACTTCACCCCCACCGATGACAGCGCCATCCGCCTGCGCACCCCCTCTCCCCGGCGTCGCTCCCGAGCACGACCTGACAGTCCGCGCCGCTCACCTGCTACAACAAACCAGTCAGTGCCGGCTTGGAGCAGAGATCCACATCGACAAGCGACTGCCGATGGGCGGCGGCCTAGGCGGCGGCAGCTCC
>AASF01001682.1 GCA_000168735.1 Candidatus Endoriftia persephone str. Hot96_1+Hot96_2
CGCGTTCGAGCAGCGCATCGCAGAGCTGGAGTTTCGCCGCATGTTCTCCGGTGAGATGGACCCGAGCAACGCCTTTCTCGATATCCAGGCCGGCTCAGGCGGTACCGAGGCGCAGGATTGGGCCGAGATGCTACTGCGCATGTATCTGCGGTGGGGTGAGGCGCACGGCTTTAAGACCGAGCTGATGGAGGCCTCGCCAGGAGAGGTAGCCGGTATCAAGTCGGCCACCATCCGGTTTGAAGGGGAGTACGCCTTTGGCTGGCTGCGTACCGAGACCGGCGTGCACCGGCTGGTGCGCAAGTCGCCGTTTGACTCAGGCAATCGGCGCCATACCTCCTTCTCGGCAAGTGTTTGTCTCGCCGGAAATCGACGACTCGATCGAGATCGAGATCAACCCTGCGGATCTGCGGATCGACGTCTACCGTGCCTCTGGTGCTGGCGGTCAGCACGTCAACCGTACTGAATCAGCAGTGCGCATCACACACAACCCCACCGGCATCGTGGTGCAGTGCCAAAACGACCGTTCCCAGCACAAGAACAAGGATCAAGCGATGAAGCAGCTCAAGGCGAAGCTCTATGAGCTGGAGATCCAGAAGCAGCGTGAGACCCAGCAGGCGGTGGAAGATACCAAATCCGACATCGGTTGGGACAGCCAGATCCGCTCCTATGTGCTCGACGCCTCACGGATCAAGGATCTGCGCACCAACGTCGAGACTGGCAACACTCAGGCGGTACTCGACGGCGGACTCGACATATTTATCGAGGCGAGTCTGAAGAGCGGTTTGTGATTTTTCACCACATAGCACACCGAAGTTCACAAAGGTTGTCTTGAGTCTTTGGTGGCGGGGCAAGCTTTGGCTGATAAGGTAGTAGATACTTCGTACTCTTTGTGACCTTAGTAGTTACAAGTAAAAAGTTTGAATAAAACGATGAACGATCAGGTACAGGACGAAAACAAGCTCATTGCCCAGCGGGCGGGGAAAAACTGGCCAAACTGCGGGAGAACGGCCATCGCCTTTCCCAACGACTTCCGGCGCGACGGCATGGCTGGTGAACTCCATGCCGAGTATGACGACAAGAGCGAGGAAGAGCTGGAGTCGATGGGCCTGCGGGTGCGCATCGCCGGCCGCTTGATGAGCCGCCGGGTGATGGGCAAAGCCAGCTTCGCCCACGTCCAGGACATGACCGGTCGGATGCAGCTCTTCGTGCAGCGCGACGCCTTGGAAGAGGGGTTCTACAACACCCAGTTCAAGAAGTGGGACATCGGTGACATCATCGGCGCCGAGGGGGTGCTGTTCAAAACCAAGACTGGAGAACTCTCGGTCAAGGTCGAGAGTATTCGCCTGCTGACCAAGTCGCTGCGGCCCCTGCCGGAGAAGTTTCACGGCATTACGGATCAGGAGTTGCGCTACCGCCAGCGTTATGTCGACCTGATCATGAACGAGGATTCGCGGCGGACCTTCCGTATCCGTACCCAGGTGGTGCAGTTCATCCGCAACTACCTCAACGGCCGCGGCTTCATGGAGGTGGAGACGCCAATGATGCAGGTGATCCCCGGGCGGTGCCACGGCACGCCCCTTCACCACCCAGCACAATGCCCTCAACATGGAACTGTTCCTGCGCATCGCGCCGGAACTCTATCTCAAACGCCTGGTGGTGGGCGGTTTCGAGCGAGTCTACGAGATCAACCGCAACTTCCGCAACGAGGGGCTCTCCACCCGCCACAATCCCGAATTCACCATGCTGGAGTTCTACGAGGCTTACACTGATTACCACGGCCTGATGGACCTCACCGAAGATATGCTGCGCCACCTCTGCGAGGAGGTGCTCGGCTCCACTAGCGTGACCTACCAGGGCGAGAGTTACGACTTCGACAGCCCCTTCCGCCGCATGACGGTGAAGGACTCTATTCTCCACTTCAACGATGATATCAGCGCAGAAGAGCTGGATGACCTGGATAGAGCCCGGGCCATCGCCGAACGGCTGGAGATCCCGCTGAAGGCGTCCTACGGCCTGGGTAAGGTACAGATCGAGATCTTCGAGAAGACCGTGGAGCACCAGCTGATGGACCCGACCTTCATTACCGCCTATCCAACCGAGGTCTCACCCCTGGCGCGGCGCAACGACGACGACCCCTTCGTCACCGACCGCTTCGAGTTCTTCGTCGGCGGCCGCGAGATCGCCAACGGCTTCTCCGAGCTCAACGACGCCGAGGACCAGGCCGAGCGCTTCCGCAAACAGGTGGAGGAGAAGGATGCCGGCGATGACGAGGCGATGCACTTCGACGAGGACTATGTGCGTGCTCTGGAGCACGGCATGCCGCCCACTGCCGGCGAGGGCATCGGCATCGATCGGCTGGTGATGCTGCTCACCGACTCCCCCTCGATCCGCGACGTGCTGCTGTTTCCGCACATGCGCCCGGAGGGTTGATC
>AASF01001681.1 GCA_000168735.1 Candidatus Endoriftia persephone str. Hot96_1+Hot96_2
TCAACCTGACCATGATCTCCTACGCCATGCCGCTGCTGCGTGGGCGGAATGCGGCCAACCCGGCCAAATCGCAGATACTGGAGATGTGGTCGTTCTGGCTGATGACGATCTCGATGGTGTTCATCACGCTGTTCCTGACCGGCGCGGGCATCCTGCAGGCCTACCTGCAGCGGATGGGCGACAACCCGCTGCCGTTCATGGCGGTGCAGGATAAGATCGAGCTCTTCTACTGGCTGCGTGAGGTCGCCGGCCTGGTCTTCCTGGTCGGTCTGGTGATCTACATCGCCAGCTTCTTCGTGGGTCAGGATGAGCCGGAGGCGGTGGTCGCCGACTGATTAGGCGAATCCCCCCCAGAGAGGCGTAATGCCTCAGCTCAAGGCCGGCACTTTGTGCCGGCCTTTTTTATGTTCAGCGTATGGAGCGGTTTGTTGGTGGAGCGGAGAATACAGATTGTCACTCTATAAAATCACACCTGGATCAGGGACCGCATCTATAATGGTTTGGTCGATCCTTTTGCAGCACTGCAGAATGGTTTGCAGAATCCGCCCAGCGCATGCGACGATCATCAGGTCGAAATAGAGCGCAGCAAAAATCTGTCTGAATTCCAATGGTGTTTTTATATGAAAAATCTTAAGCCACTTATGTTAGCCGTCATTATGGCCCTCTTGGTCGTTGCCGCCGGCATGGGTTTTTTGTTTGGCTTTGATAACCCGGTCTCCTGGGTATTGATCGCAATCCTGATTGCGATACCAGTTATCTATAAGCGTGCAGCGCAGGCGGATCAACTGGTCTGGAAAGAGAGCTATAGCGTCGGAATCGCCCAGATAGACGATGAGCACCGAAGATTGATTGAGTTGCTGAATAAATTTCAAGCCGCGTATAAGTACCATATGGGGGAGGAGTTTGAGCAGCAGGCGCTGAAGGCGCTGGTGGACTACACAAAATACCATTTCAAGAACGAAGAGAGCTTGATGCAGAAGTACGACTACCCCGATTTTAATGGCCATGTTGAGCAGCACAGGGCGATGATTGCTGAGGTGGACTCTTTTGTGCGGCAGTACGAGGAGAAAGGGCATGAAGCCCTGGAAGGGGTAGTGCTCTATCTTCAGGGGTGGTTGATCAAGCATATCAATGGGACAGACAAGCAGTACTCCTCTTTTTTGAATGAGAGAGGCGTCTACTAAGCCCGCACAAATACGGCTGTGCTTCGATAAGACGCTCCGCAAGGGGCGTTTTTTTTATGGGGAGCTTTGGCGTTGGCTATGCAGATCGTGTGTGGCTGCAATTCAAACGCCACTTTCAGCTTTATCGATTGCCTTGATATAGGCGGTCAAGCAACAATTCTGTGCATAAGTATAGTGGGCGAATCTGATATATCTCTGCCAAAAGCAGTTGTTGTATCCCAACAGTAAAGCAGAAGCAGCCATGCGCAATGGTGAGCCTGTCCCCTTTAGTTGATGCGAGTCAATAAAAGTGGGAATAAAAGATCGATTAATGCGAACAGCACTCTGCTTCAGAGTGGCCCCTCATATCAAAGCCACTACCGCCGATTAAGCATTAAAAGCCGCCAATATACTGTTTTTTCGCGATAAATAGCGGCTAGCCATCGATAGCCATACAGCTGGTCATGATGTGATCGGAAGGTTGTCGCTTCGCTCCAAAAAGTTCGGTTTGACTCATATCAAAGTGGAACTCCTAAGCCAGGTCTAACTTCTCTCTACATGACATAACCCGGCATATGGCGGGGTTTTGCCATTCTGCCAATGTTGTTTGCCATGTTATTTGGCTTTTGAGGGAGATCATCCTAGAATGAAGAAGACGAAATTTACACTTTCCGCCCTGGGTCTTGCTGTCGGTATCGCGTCGTCCGGTTTTGCTCTGAATGCTACGGCCGGTGCGCCTGCGATGTCTGATGCTGATTTTGAGAAGGGAAAATCGATCTATTTCCAGCGCTGCGCTGGCTGCCACGGCACCTTGCGTAAAGGCGCCACTGGTAAAAACCTGGAACCTAAGAACACTCAGAAGCTGGGTCAGACGCGTCTCGAAAAGATCATCACCTACGGTACAGAGGGTGGCATGAACAACTTCGACGATATTCTGTCGAAGGACGAGATCACCTTGATGGCCAAGTACATCCAGCAGACGCCGCCGATCCCGCCGGAGATGTCCCTGGCTCTGATGAAGGAGCGCCACAAGGTATTCGTCGACCCCAAAGACTATCCCACCAAGCCCCTGCATGGCCGCAACTGGGAGAACTTCTTCCTGGTCATCGAGCGTGATGTGGGCAAGATTGCGATCATCGACGGTGACAAGAAAGAGGTCGTTGCGCATATCCCAACGGGTTATGCCGTGCATGTGCTGAAGGCCGTCGAGCATCACAATACTCTGCACACAGAGAATCCGGGCCGCTTCTGGTTTGTTATGGGTCGCGACGGCATGATGACCAAGGTTGATCTGTGGCAGACCCCGGATAAGATGAAGGTTGCCCAGACCCAGGTCGCCTATGATGCCCGTGACGTGGCCGTCTCCGGTGACGGCAAGTATGTCATCGGTGGTGGTTACTGGCCGCCGCACTTCGTCATCCTCGATGCCAAGACCATGGAGCCGCTGAAGGTTGTCTCTGCTCGTGGCGTGAATGTGGATGGTGAGTACGTCAACGAGTCTCGCGTTGCGGCTGTGTACGACACTCCGATGGCGACTAGCTGGCTGGTCTCCATGAAGGAGCTGGGTCAGATGTGGCAGGTCGACTATAGCGATATCGACAATCTGCAGATCACCAAGATCGACTCCGCCAAGTACCTGCACGACGGTTTCTATGATCCGACCGGTCGTTACTTCCAGATCGCTGCCAACGCCTCCAACAAGATGGTGGTGATTTGACTCCAAGACCCGCAAGCTGGGAAGCCATGATCGATGTGGACAAGAAGCCCCATCCTGGTCCTGGGTGCTAACTGGATCGATCCCAAGTGCGGTCCTGTCGGTGGTACCACTCATCTGGGTGTTGGCAAGATCACCGTTTGGGGTAACGATCCTGCTGGCCATCCGGATCAGGCCTGGAAGATTTGCTACGAAGTTGAGACCGATGGTCCCGGTGTCTTCATCCGCACCCATCCCAAGTCTGACTACTATTGGGCCGACCAGACCAAGACCCCGGAGCCTGAAGTTCAGCAGTCGATCCAGGTCATCTCCAAGAAGACCCACGAGATCGTCAAGACCATTCGTCTGACCGAGAAGAAAGGCTATGCAGCCGTTCACATCGAGTTCAACAACGATGGTTCTGAGGTCTGGACCTCTGTCTGGAACCGTGCGGATAGTAAGAAGCCTAACGGTGAGATCATCATCTTCGATGCCAAGACCCTCAAAGAGAAGGCACGCATCAAGGGTCTCTACGCACCGACCGGCAAGTTCAACGTCCACAACCGTGTTAACCACGTAACCTGATCAGGG
>AASF01001680.1 GCA_000168735.1 Candidatus Endoriftia persephone str. Hot96_1+Hot96_2
ACGAATCGCCCTGATCAGCAAAACAGGCAGGGGGTGTCTTGCGGCAAAAGAGATGATCCTATTCATGACCAGCCTTGATGGCCTTCCAAGAACCAGGTTTCCATCTCACCCTTACCTTTTACCAACACTGTGCCCCTGGGTACGCAAATGCATGCATCCTTGAGCAGTTCATAGGTGTCTTGGGTGATCTGGATCTTTCCGGGTACGCCTTGGGATTTTCCATACGGCTGGCCATATTGACTGCGTCGCCCCAGACATCGTAGTGGAATTTCTGGCGGCCAATCACGCCTCTGATCACCGGACCGGAGCCGATGCCGATGTGAAAGTTCAATGCGCGCTGCCGTTACGCTGATATTCCTCGACGTAGGCCGTGCATCTCCAACCGCCAGGGCGCGCCAGGAGTCGGGCGTGATCTGGCCGTGGGCGTGGCGCACCGGAGACGAGCATGTAGTTGTCTCCGATGGTCCGTATCTTCTCCAGGCTGTACTTTGGGTGACCAGTGAGTCGAATCGAGAAAANTAACCTCGTTGAGCAGATCGACCATCTCGGTTGGAGAGAGCTCGTCGGAAAGGGCCGTAAAATCTGCGATGTCAGCGAACAGGATGCTGACCGAGTCGTAGTGCTCGGCAATGGTTTCATCCTTGTCTTTCAGGATTGCTGCGATCTCCTTGGGTAGAACGTTCTGCAGCAGTCTTTCCGATTTTTCCTGCTCGAGACGAAGCAGTCCGAGGAAGCGGCTCTCCTGGCCGACGAAGTAGTGGAGCAGAATGAACGCGACGGCTGAAACCGTACCGATATTGGCCACAAAAAAGATGGTTACCAACCAGGGTGGCAGATTGTTGGTGGGGTGCATGTCCGGCTGTATCAAACCGCTGACGATGACCAGGCCCAGGAAGGCCAGAAACCACCAGGGGGCCGTGGTGGCGCTGCCCGATCAGCAGCGCACCAAATGGGCATATCAGTGACCATAGTATCGCGGCGCTTGAATTGACAAATCCACCCAGGGCCAGTTGCAGCAGAAACGGGAGAATCAGAATGAGCAGCAATTGACTCACCCGGAACAGCCGGTAGTGATGTGTCAGGCCGAATAAGAGGATGCTGAAGAGCGAAACCGCCGCATAGGATAGTGGCACCGCTCCGGCCAGTGGTTCGTCGAACGCAATATAGATACCGCCCCACAGCAGGCCCGCCAGGAGTAAACATCAGGCTGGCGCCGACTAGCAGCGTCTTTTGCAAGCGAGCGTCTTCACTATCGACCGTTTCAGCACCAACGCGCCGAATCACTGCTACCAGTCTATCCAGAGGTGTGTGGGTAGGTGTCATATCAATTCTGCCCCTGAATAAAACAGGGTCAAAAAACCAGCACCTTGTCCGCTTCCAGGGTGTGCTCTGCCAGTGTCACCATGTTAGCTGCGCTGGGCGCGTTCGATGATTTCCTCATCGGTCAGGCCACGGGCATCCATACAGGCACCACAGAGCAGCACCTCACCTTTACGTGTGATGGATTTAAGCATTCCATTTGGATTTTGTAGAACCCTCTGAGGTACCTTTTGTCCGTGTTTTGCACAGACCACCGCGTCGGCCAGCAGAAATACCGTGACCTTTGTATCTGTATTGCTCAGTGCCCTTGGCCAGGCGCAGGCCGTTATAGTTGCGTTCAGTGCCGTAGGGTGGGTCATTCAATATGATCAGGGTATTCATGATTTACTCCTGTACAAAGTATGCTTGCCAACCAACGTCGGTATTGCATCAACCGAACACGACACTCTTGATCAATATGTAGCTCGCCACGAGCATCAGAAAACCACCGAACCCTTTTTTCAGGTGCTCTGCGGGTAGCCGGTGGCTAAGCATGCTTCCAGCAAAGCTGCCGGCGATGGCAATGGCTGTGAAAATTGCCATCAACCCGTAATCGACGGAAACAGTACCGGCATAACCTGCAAAACCGGCAAAGGATTTCAGTGCGACGATGCTCAACGAGGTGCCAACGGCACGCTTCATGGAGAGTCCGGAGAGCAAAACCAGTGCGGGAACGATCAAAAAGCCGCCGCCCACTCCCACGACGCCGGTCAGGATGCCGACGCCTATGCCGTGCAGCGCGATGTGTCCGTAGTGGGGGGCTTCACAATCGCCACTATCGCATTCAATCACTGCGGCGGCGCCGACGGATCTGTGTTGCGGCTTTGGTTTGAGCATCTTCCATGCGGCTGCGTACATCACTACAGCAAACAGACCCAGTTGAATAACCACCGGTGTGATGACGCCAAGCAGAGCGCCGGCATAGGTTCCGGCCACACCAAACAGCCCAAACATGGCTGTCACCTTCAGGTTGACGTTGCCACGCTTCCAGTGCTGTATGGCAGTAATGGTGGCAGTGACAGCCACGATACCCAGGCTCATTGCGATGGCGATTTG